>JALOTM010000025.1 GCA_025457905.1 Methanomassiliicoccales archaeon | reverse complement strand
CGACCAGTGCAGGTCCTGCGCCGGGACCTGGATACCCGTTCAGGAATGCATCTTCGAGCCGCAATGCGCTGGGGACAGATGCGATTCCCCCCTGTGCCGAAAGGAGCATGTCGTCTACGCCACGTTCTTCGGGGACATGGTCAAGATCGGCATGACCGCTGGCTCCCGTCTATTGGAGCGGTCCGTCGAGCAGGGGGCGGACGCCGTGGTCCGGCTGGCGCGCTTCCCGAACCGCCTGGAGGCGAGGAGGGCGGAGAAGGACATCTCGGGGAGGCTCAGGCTCCCGCAGAGGGTCAGGTCGGAGCAGATGGCGGACGAGGTGCTCAAGAACCCGCGCCCCTACCAGCTGAGGGCCAAGCACGAGGACATCCTGTCCCGGCTGGAGGGAAGTTACCCTCTCCTGCATGACCGGCTCGAGATACTTGACCGGTACCCGGGCCTGGAGGAGCTGAAGGAGTCCCGACAGACGCCTAGGAGGGTGGGGGCCGTGGGACCGCACGCCGGGCGCATGGTATGCATCAAGGGCCGGTACCTCTTCTACGAGGCCGGGGGCGAGGTCCTCATGCTGCCCTTGTCGGACATCGCCTCGCGGCACCTGGAGCTCGGGCACAACAAATAATATCCATCAGCAGGATTCCTGGGAGGCGGGGAGACGGATGAGCCAAGTTCTGACGCCAGACGAGGTGAGCGCCAAGTTCGGCAAGCTCTTCTGCCGCGGTGTTTACACCATGGTGGACGAGAGGGCGGGCGTGGCGAGGATCGTGGAGGAGTGCTCGGCAAAGGGGCCGGTCGAATGGGACTTCGTGAACCGGAGGAGGGCGGGAGGCGCCCTCACCGACATCCGCATCGATGGGACCACACTGATCATGGACGCCGTCATCGGCGAGAGGGAGGTGCGCTTCGGACCCGCCTCCAAGGACCTGGGAGGGCAGGGGCTCAAGGCCGTGGCGGTGGACGGGGACGTGGTCAAGACCACCTGGGTGGGCCTGGCGGGGGCCAGCGTGGGCATCGGCGCCTGTCTGCCCCAGGGGCCAGGCACCCTCGAGGCCGTATACCCGGACGACGTCAAGGTGGGGGGCGCGAACCGCATCGAGGTCACCATCTCCACGCCCAAGATGGTCAGAGCCATTTTCGCAGTGGACGACACCGACACCAAGGAGAAGGGTGCTTCCTGGGTGCTCATGCTCAAGACGGCGCGCGAGGCGCCCGTCGGGCACATGCTCGAGCACCGCATCGTTCAGCTCAACCCCAACGTCAAGGAGAAGACCACGCAGTGCGTGTCCGTGGGCGTCTCCTTCGCGGTCAAGGAGAAGGACTTCGGCGCCCTGAGGAGGCATTTCATCAACTCCTTGGATAAGGGGACGTTCTCGCAGAACACGGTCCTGGCCATCATGAAGGGGCTGCGCATCCCGGAGGTGGTCCAGGAGTACGGCCGGAGGGCCAAGATGGAGGTCCTCACCGTGGACGACGCCCACCTGGCCGCGAGCCGGGGGGGAGTGGAGCTGGTGGAGATAAGTGGTCCCCGGGGCGCGATAGGCGCCCTGGCCGGCATCGGCTGCCATGACCTCGGGGTCAAGGCCGCCGGACTGCCCGAGGACTTCTGATCATCTCCGGGCGGAGGAGTCCACGCGGCGGAAGGTCTCGAAATGCCGGCCGTCAGGCGTCCTGGTCTCCTCGACCATCCTATGCACCACGCGGTCCCGGAACCTCTGGCTCATGGCCGGGTCGCCGATCCATTCCAGGAGGGGCACGATCGAGGGGTGGTCGATCCAGTTCACCAGCTCCTCGGTGGTGAAATGGCGGTCCGCGACCTGTCCTTCCACCTGGATGTCCGTAAAGCCCGCCTCGGAGAGCATGCGCCGGTGGTCCTCCGGCCGGGGCATGAACCAAGGCCAAACGAACCCCTCGAAGGATACGGCGAACTCTTCGCTGGCCATCTCCTCCCTCTCCACCCGGAAGAGGTTGGAGCAGTTCCCCTCCCCCGCAAAGTTCAGGCGCGACCTCCCGCCCGGGCGGAGGGCGTGACAAACCCTGGCCAGGAGGTCCCGGTGGTCAAGGACCCAATGCAGGGCGGCGTTGGAGAAGACCAGGTCGAACTCCCCCTCAAAGCCCATCCGGGACGCGTCCATCACCACGAACTCCAGGTTGCTGGCCTCCAATCCCTTGGCCAGACCGACCATGCTCGAGGAGGCGTCCATGCCCAGCACCGATCCCTTGGGCACCAGCGAGGCGATGCGAGCAGTGAGGGTGCCTTCCCCGCACCCGATGTCCAGGACCCTCTCGTCGCCCTGGAGATGCAGGGAGGAGATGAGCCTCTCTCCCCATTCCCTCTGCGGCCTGGACCAGGCCCGATAGCGCTCCGCGTCGAAGCCGTACCCTTTCCCCGGCGCAGGACCAGGCATGTTTCGGCCCAAGGAAGGAGGCAGGAAAAATAGATATCGCCGCCCATGATTGCGTATCGATAGCGCAGGAGGGGCCGCGTATCGTCAAGAACGAGATCTCCAGGGTCATCGCCAACACCGCATACCAGACCTATGAGAAGCGCTTGCTGAAGGAGGTGCAGGAGGCGCCCGTCCCCAAGCACGTGGCCATCATAATGGACGGCAACCGCCGCTTCGCCAGGGAGTTCGGCCTGCGCCCCGAGGAGGGCCATGCCAAGGGCAAGGACAAGCTCGAGGAGGTCATGGAATGGTGCCTAGAGCTGGGCATCAGGATCCTCACGGTGTACGCCTTCAGCACCGAGAACCTCAACCGCGAGAGGGAGGAGGTCGACTACCTGATGCACATGTTCGAGGAGAACTTCTACAAGCTCGGCGACGACGAGCGCATCCACAAGCATGGCATCAGGCTCACCGTCCTGGGGCAGAGGGAGCTGTTGCCGGAGAGGGTGCAGAAGGCCATCGAATACGCCGAGGCGAGGAGCGCCGGCTACAGCAGCTACTACTATAACATCGCCATCGCCTACGGGAGCCGCCAGGAGATCATCAAGGCCATCAAGGGCATCGCCCTGGAGGTGAAGGAGGGGCGCCTTAGCCTGGAGGATATCGACGAGGACACCGTGTCCAAGTACCTCTACACCGCCGACTTCCCCGACCCAGACCTCATGCTCCGCACCTCGGGGGAGGAGCGCATCTCCAACTTCCTGCTCTGGCAGATGGCCTATTCCGAGCTCTATTTCACTGACGTCTACTGGCCTGGCTTCCGTCATGTGGACTTCCTGAGGGCCATACGGTCCTACCAGCTGCGGCAGCGCCGTTTCGGCAAGTGACGAGATGGCCGCCCCAGGGCGGGGGAAAGCATTTCCCGATCTAGCATCTTGCAGTTGTGATAGCATGTCGGAGCGGGTCTTCAGCGACTTAAGGGGGGCGGGCTTTGAGGCGAGGGCCGTGCCCGTGAGCAGGCTGGTGGAGCTGGAGCAGGACATCTCCTCCCTCAAGGATAGAGGGCTGATCGACAGTGAGGTGTTCGAACTGTACCTGAAGGACTTCCGCTTCTCGCCTCCGGAGAGCCTGCCCCATGCCCGGTCCTTGGTCATAATGGCCTTCCCGCAGCCCAAGCTCCGCTTGCGCTTCTCGTACCAGGGTTTTTTGGCCGAGGCGATCGTCCCGCCCACCTACGCCAACGCCCCGGCGGTAATGGCATCGGCCAAGGCCGCCCTGGAGGCGAGCCTGGGGCAGGGTGCGAGGTCGGAGCGCGCCGTCCTGCCCCTGAAGGCTCTGGCGGCGCGCACGGGCCTTGCCAGGTACGGGCGGAACAACATCACCTACATCGAATCGCACGGCAGCTTCCACAGGCTGGTGGCCTTCTTCACCGAGCCGGACCTGGGCAGGGACGACTGGCAGGAGAGGGAGGCTCTGCCCGCCTGCGCCACCTGCCGCCTTTGCCAGGAGGCCTGCCCCGCGTCGGTGATCGCCGAGGACCGCTTCCTCATCCGCGTGGAGAGATGCCTTACCTTCCACAACGAGATGCCCTCCGAGCGCCCCTTCCCCGCCGCCGTCGGGCAGCAATGGCACAACGCCATCGTGGGATGCATGAGATGCCAGGAGGCTTGCCCCTACGACCGCCAGGTGAGGGGCTGGGTGGAGGAGGGCGAGGTCTTCTCCGAGGAGGAGACCCGGTACCTTCTGAAGGGGGACTTCTCCGGTCCCCGGGCCAAGGCCATGGAGGAGAAGCTGCAGCGGTGCGGCCTGGACCTGACCATCTTCCCCAGGAACCTGGAGGCCCTGCTCAACGCCGATGGACGGGCGAAGCGCCCATAGGTATCATTCTTATAATTCGACCCCTCTCTCCGCTCGTTCCCTAGGGGGAGAGCATGGCCAAGCAGGACCTTACGCTCATCCACGCGCCCAGCGTCTACGACTTCCGCAAGGAGTTCCTGTTCTACGGGCCCGTCTCGGACCTGGTGCCCTCCACGCCAGTGTTCGAGATGTACCCCTTCGGGTTCATGACCATAGCCGCGCACCTGCACAGGATGGGCTACAAGGTGCGCATCATCAACCTGGCCAGCATGATGCTCAACGACCCAAAGCTGGACGTGCCCGCCCTCATAAGGCGCCTGGACTCGAGGGTGTTCGGCATCGACCTCCATTGGCTCCCTCATGCCCACGGCTCCCTGGCGATAGCCGACCTGGTCCGGCGCCTGCACCCCGACGCCAAGATCCTCTTCGGGGGCTATTCCAGCACCTACTACCACCAGGAGCTGGTCCGTTACCCCCAGGTGGACCTGGTCATGCGCGGGGACTCCACCGAGGTGCCGGTGGCCCAGCTCTTCGAGGCCTTGGACTCAGGGAGCGACCTGGGCCGGGTCCAGAATCTCACCTGGAAGGACGAGAGGGGGGTGCACGAGAACCCCTTCTCCTTCGTCCCCGAAAACATCGACTACATCGAGGTCGACTACGGCTGGATAATCAGGTCCGTGATAAGGCACCGGGACCTCGAGGGGCACAAGCCCTTCAAGGACTGGGACCGCTACCCCCTGACCGTCGCCTTCACCGTCCGGGGGTGCGCCCAGCAATGCCTGGTGTGCGGAGGCTGCAACTCGGCCATGAAAGGGTTCCTGTGCCGCAAGCGGCCGGCTTTCCGCTCACCTGAGAAAGTGGCCGAGGACATCCGCCATATCCAGGACTACCTCAAGGCCCCGACCTTCGTGGTGGGGGACGTCAGGGCGGGAGGGAGAAGGTATGCGGAGAGGTTCTTCGCCGAGTCCAAGAGCCTGGGCATCGACAACCCAGTGGTGCTGGAGCTATTCACCCCCGCCGACCAGGGGTACTTCAGGTCGGCATCGTCGTCTTTCACGAGCTATTCCATAGAGTTCTCGCCGGATTCGCATGACGAGAAGGTGCGCTATGCCCTGGGCAGGAGCTTCGACACCTCCTCCATGGAGAGGAGCGTGCAGCTTGCCCTGGAGAACGAATGCAAACGGTTCGACCTCTTCTTCATGATCGGGCTGCCTGAGCAGACCCGGGAGAGCGCCTTGGAGTCGGCCCGCTACGCCAAGAGGCTGCACCAGCTCACCTCGGGGGACAAGAGGCTCTTCGTCTTCGAGTCCCCCCTGGCGCCTTTCCTGGACCCAGGGAGCTATGCCTTCGAGCATGCCGAGGAGGTCGGGTACAGGCTCATGGCGAGGACCCTCGAGGAGCACCGCGCCCGGCTGGCCTCGCCCTCCTGGAAGCATGTGCTGTCCTACGAGACGATATGGATGACCAGGGACGACATCGCGGACGCCTCCTACGACGCCGCGGACGCCCTCAACCAGGCCAGGCAGGGTTGCGGCCTGATCAGCGAGGAGGAGCTCCACCTACGCATGGAACGGACCGACCAGGCACGTTCCATGATGCGTGAGCTCGATTCCGCCCTGTCAATAAAGGACGCGGGGCGAAGGGAGGCGAGGCTGGAGGAGCTCCGGGAGAAGGGGAGGGAGCTCATGGAATCCACCATCTGCCGGAAGAGCGACCTGGAGTGGGAGAGCCCAGGAATCTTCAAGAGCCTGCCCAGGGCCATGATCGGCCTGGTGAAGGGCGGTAGAAGGAAGAGGTAGCTCAGTCCTCAGCGCTCGGCGTCCGACTGGTCTCCTCGACGCTGGGCGCTCGTCCCGCCGCCCCGAGCTTGCCGTCGGTTCGCAGGGCAGGCTGGGTGATGACCCCGCGCTGCCTCCTCGCCTCGGTGTCACTGCTTCTTTATTTCAGCGTCCCCCCGATTCCTCGATGGCCTCAGGCGGCATCGGACGCCATTACGTTAATGAGATACTATCCTGGTCGCTCGTCCTCGCATGATTCGCGGATTGATAGCGGCACCGAAAGGGGGAATAGGCCTCAGGCCGAAAGGGAGGGCAGGTGCTATGGTGAACCTGAAGGCAATCGTGATATTGGGATTGGGCGTTTTCATGTCCGCGGCCCTCTTCGTTATGATCATAACCCTCTAGAGGACGTGGTTCGAGGCTTGCGCCAATAGGTTCGGGGCTTGACCCATAAAGCAAATGGATACCCACGGACGATTGGGCCTCAAGGTGAATAGAATGGCCTCGAAACTTATGACGAAGGCGATCCTGGGAGTGGCGGTCATCGCCGCCTTCTCGCTGCTCGCCGTCCCCGCGATGGCCGCGGGCATGGGAACGGGCGACTGCGATCAGACACAGAAGATGGACAAGCTGCAGGACGGCTCCTGTGACGGATGCCAAGGGGATTGCGATGGCGATCAGGTCCAGCAGAGGGACAGGGACCAGGACCAGGATGGCAGCTGCGATGGCCTCATGAGCGCCTACGCCTACTGCCACTGCAACCAGTCCGTGGAGGATGCCTGAACCATACTCCTGGGGCCAAAGGCCCCTTCAAACCTCTTCCGGCTCAGCTCTTCTCCCCGAGTTCCGTGCTGCGCTTGGCCGCGGCCTCCACAGCGTCGATGAAGGCGCCCCTGACACCGGCCTCCTCGAGCACGCGGATTCCTTCGATGGTCGTTCCGGCGGGCGAGGCCACCATGTCCTTGGCCGCGCCCGGGTGGATTCCGGTGTCCAGGACGGTCTTCGCCGCCCCCAGCACCGTCTGCGCGGCCAGTTTCACGGCCACGTCCCTGGGAAGGCCCACCAGGACACCCCCGTCCGCCATGGCCTCGATGACCATGTAGACGAAGGCGGGGCCGCTGCCGGACAGCCCTGTCACGGCATCGAGGAGCTTCTCGTCCACGGGGAAGGCGACGCCCACGGACTGCAGGATCCGCAATACCGCGTCCTTGTCATCGGGCTTGGTGAACTTGCCCATGGCGAAGGCGGAGGCGGACGCCCCCACCATGCAAGGCTGGTTGGGCATCACCCGGACCACCCTCACCCCAGTGTTCAGCCTTGACTCGATGAAACCGACCTTGATGCCAGCGGCGATGCTGATGACCAGATGCTCCGGCTTGAGGTAGGGCCTTAGCTCCTCCAGGACGGTGGCCATCTGCTGCGGCTTGACGGCCATGAGGAGCACTTCGGCAGAGCGCGCCACCTCCACGTTGTCGGTGGTCACCTTTACGCCCAGGCTCCTGGCGATGTATTCCCTCCTCTCCTTGATGACCTCCCCCGCGGTGACCTCCTCCTTCGAGGAGATGCCTGCGGAGATTATCCCCTTCATCAATGCCTCGGCCATATTGCCCGCGCCAATGAATCCGATCCTCATGAGCATCGACCTGTCCAGGACCTCCCTGGCGAGGATGACCTATCTCGGAGATGGTATTTAAAAAAGTTGGAATGGCCTTGCGAGGGGCCATGGCCAGGTTGGCCGTTTCAATTCAACGTGGAGAGGACCGCCCTCATGAAGTCCGGCAGGTCGGCAGGGGTGCGCGAGGTGATCAGGTTGCCATCGACCACCACCGGCTCATCCTTGTACCGCGCCCCGGCGTTCATGACGTCGTCCTTGATGGACATGAAGCAGGTGGCCTTCCTCCTCTTCAGGACGTTGGCGGAGACGAGCACCGAGGGACCGTGGCATATGGCGGCGACCAGCTTGCCCTCGTTGAAGATTCGGCGTACCAGCTCATTGACCGCGGTCGTTCGGCGCAACCGGTCCGGGGCAAAGCCCCCGGGGATGATCACCCCGTCGAGCTCATCGGTGTTGGCGTCCTCGGCGCTGATGTCGACCTTCACCTCGTAACCGTGCTTGCTCAGGTAGCTGCTCTTCCTCTTGGGCCCGATCACGACCGCCTCATGCCCGGCCTCCTTCAACCGGTAGTAAGGGTACCAAAGCTCTAGGTCCTCGTAGTCATCCTCGGCAAGGATTGCGATGCGCATCCGCGATTCCTCCTAGCGCAAAGGAGGCGGAGCTGCGATAACTACTTTATCTTGGAACAGTTCTCTAGGGCGTCCTATTATAAAACGCCGTTAACTCTGGGAATCAGGGATGAGAACGTACCTCAATCCCTGCATATCGTAAAACTAGCGACGAATAGCACCCTAAAATTACCTCCGTTTAGGAGCTATCCAGCATCCCAATTAAAGGTTTAAATATTGCTACAATATTGCCCCTACAATGCTCGTAGAGGATTACTATCCGGTGGCCGTCTTTGCGCTGATAGCCATCCTGTTCCCTGCGCTCGCATTCTGGGTCTCTCGGTTCTTCCGACCGAACCGCTACCTTCCCCAGAAGCGTATGACATATGAGTGCGGTGAGCAGCCTATCGGCCATGGACAGATCCAATTTCACGTGCAGTTCTATCTGTACGCGATCATTTTCGTGATTTTTGACATCGTGACCGTCTTCTTGATGATCTGGGCCTTGGTGTTCTCCGACCTCTCGGACACCGCCCGCTGGTACATGATCATCTTCCTGGGGATCCTGCTGATCGG
>JALOTM010000227.1 GCA_025457905.1 Methanomassiliicoccales archaeon | reverse complement strand
ATCCGGCGCAGGTTGTACACGGTAAAACCGATGTACAGGAACAGGCCGGACAGGAGAACGAGGCCATCCAACACGCCTAGGGAGCCATCCAGGGAGAGGAGGATGAGCAGGGCGGTGGAACCGATGAGGGAATAAGCGCCATGCCTAAAGCCAGAATACTTAGCGATTATCGGGGTGATCACGGCGCAGCTCCCGAGCATGAGGGTCAGGTTGGTAATGTTTGAGCCGATGGCATTGCCCAGGGATATCTGGCCTTGGCCCTCGACCGAGGAAATGATACCGATGAACAGCTCAGGCATCGAGGTGCCGAAGGCCACGATGGTCATGCCTACGGCATATGGCTCAACTCCTATCCGGAGGGTGATCTGGGAGGCCCCGTCGATGGTCCACTTCCCACCGAAGAAGATCACCACCAGGCCGGCGGTGAGCATGAGGAGGTCCTCGATCATCGGGCATAGTTGCGTGAGAAAAAATAAGGATTTTTTGGCCCTTCCCACCGGTGCTCATGGAACATGCCCAGATTGAATGCGCTTGATATTGCGAATGGCATTGGAAACGGCTAATGGTACTCCATCAGCTTCCTCTGGGTGCGCTTCCGCCTGCCCTCCTCCTTCAGCTCCTTCAAGGGCCGGGCCTCGATCCCCAGCCTCATGCGGATGTCCGATGCCAGGTCCTCGTCGAAGCCATGGTTGGTGTAGACGATGCTGGGGCCGCAGGCGCGCACGAACTCCAGGAGCTCATCGTGGCCAGCGTGGTCGGAGAGGGGGAAGCCCTCGTCCACGCGCATATGGTTGAAGAAGCCCCTCCTCAAGGCCCAACCGCTGACGTAGGCGGTGCGTAGCTTCCCCTTCCTCAGTCCCTGCACTGTGGCTCCCTTCATGGAGCCGGTGGAGCAGATGTAGACCGAGGGCGCGGAGGAGCATCCCTGGCAGGGGCGGTAGCGGAACTCCTCCCCGCCCTCCTCCTCCACCCATTGGGTGCTGCAAAGGACGTTGTCCACCAGGTAGGGCTCCAGGTCCCCCAGAATGTCCAGCAGGAGCTGCGACTTGCCCAGGGGATAGGTGAACAGGGCGACCGAGAAACCCTGTGCCAGGCTGTCCTCGGCCCAGTCGCGGATGACGCGGCCGATCTCCTCCCGTGGCGGGAAGTCCCAGCCCCTCTGGCCATAGGTCGACTCGATGATGAGCGCGTCCGCCTTGGCCGGTCTCGCCCCCTTCATGCCGAAGCGGTCCTCGGGGCACATGTCGCCGGTGTACAGCACCTTGGCGCCCCCGTCCACCAGGAACATCCTGGAGCCGCGGATGTGCCCTGAGTCCAGCATGCGCACGTGGGGGCTCTCGTCCTCCACCAGCCTGCGTCCCAGGCGCTCCGAGGCGCAGCGCAGCGTGACCCGGGAGGCGATGGCCCGGTCCGACTCCATGCTGCGGGGAAGGTGGTCCGAGTGCGCGTGTGATATGCAGTTCAGGCCCTCGCCGGCCAGCTTGTGCGGGTCGAAGCGGCAGGTGACCTCCCCGCTGACGAGCTCGATGCCGTTCCCCGGCCGGATCGAGAGCGCATCCCCTTCCATCGCCAGCACCTATGCGGCATCAGGTATTTACCTCCACCCTTCGCAGCGGGTCAGCGGGGCATGGCCTGGAGCACGCGCATCGCCATCAGGGTCGTCCATTTCCCGGGACGGCCGTTGGCCCCGAAGCTTATCAGGTAGCGCCCGTGGTAGCGGTCCTCCTGCAGCCAGCGGCCGTCCGGCTGGCGCTTGCCGAGCAGAAGCCCCAGGGCCCGGTGCATCCTCTCGTCCTGGTAGCCCAGGCGGGTGAGGATGTCCAGGATCTCCAGGATGTCCGTGCTCCACATGCGGGGGAAGCCCAGCTGCAGCCACTCTGGGCGCTTGACCTCCAGGCCGCCCTCCCGCTCGCCCACGATGTTCATGCGCAGCAGGAACTCCGCCCCCTCCTCGATGCATCTCCTCATGGCTGGCGTGCGGCGGGGGGCGGGGACCTCGGCCAACGCCTTCAGCGCCTTCACCGCCCCGGAGCGGCAGGTGTGCCGGCCCCAGCAGCGCGGGTTGGAAAATGGCCATTCCCTGGTGCCCATGGGCTCCAGGCTGAAGCGCATGTAGCGCGTCAGCCAGTCCAGGCCGCTGGCAACGCGCTCGTCCTCCAGATGCCCGAGGCGGATTAGGCTGAACACCATGTTCCCGGTCAGGCAGGACAGGACCCCTGAATGCGTCCCTCCTCTCTCCCCCGTCCCGCGGTAGGAGAAGCCTCCGCTGGAGCGGTCCTGGCTCCAGCGCAGGACGAACTCGCAGGCCCGGCGCACCCTCTTGTCCGCGGGGTCGGCGCAGAGGTCGGCCAGCAGGATCAGGTTCCAGACCGTGCCACGATACTTGCTGCGCACGTAGAAGTCCTCCGGCCTGCCCCAATGCCCCTCAGGCTCCTGCCTGTCGAGGATGCGAGGGACCGGACCGGCGCCCATGATGGCCAGCCTGGCCTCCTCCAGTTCCGGCCCCCTGGCGCCCACCAGGTCTCTGAGGGCCAGGTAGCGGACCGTGGGCTGCTCCGGCTCTAAGAGCCA
>JALOTM010000226.1 GCA_025457905.1 Methanomassiliicoccales archaeon | reverse complement strand
GGCTTCCTTGCCCAGCGCGAGCTGCAGCAAACGGGCGTTCATTCGGGTGATCTCGATGCCCAGCTCGTCCTGCTGCTCGCGGGACGCCCCCAGCTCCTTGCCCGTGGATATGTAGTAGCGGGCCACCTTGCCCCCGCCGCACACCAGCACGATATGGAACTCCTTGGCCAAGGAACGCATCAGTCCGGCGATGGCGGAGATGTGCTCGGAATCCTTCTCACCAGGGACGAGGATGGAACCTCCCAGAGAAACGACCACGTAATCCATGCGAACCCCAACAGCTTTATAAAGGCAATCCTTCTTGGGTGATAAAAAACCTAGTGTGGCTGATCATCGAATGGCACAAGTTGGCGAGACCCTTACCGACCGTCAGAAGTACGATTTCAAGCGCGCCTTGGAGGAGGTCCGCAACCTCAAGGGCCGTGGCACGGAGCTCATTTCCGTCTACGTACCCCCAGGCAAGCAGATCTCCGACGTGGCGAACTACCTACGGGGAGAGTACTCGCAGTCCTCCAACATCAAGTCCTCCAGCACGCGCAAGAACGTGCAGGGCGCCATCCAGTCCATACTGGCTCGGCTCAAGTACTTCAAGGAGCCGCCCGCCAACGGCCTGGTGTTCTTCGTGGGCGAGACCGCTTGGGTGGGCGACCAGACCAAGATGGTGCAGTACGTCCTGGAGCCGCCTGAGCCCATCACCTCCTTCCTTTACCGCTGCGACTCCGAGTTCTACCTGGAGCCCCTAACGGACATGCTCCTGGAGAAGAAGTCGTACGGGCTCATCGTGGTGGACCGCTCCGAAGCCACCCTGGGCCTGTTGAACGGCAAGAGGATAACCGTCATCCGTAACATCCAATCCCAGGTCCCCTCCAAGCACCGCATGGGCGGGCAATCTGCCCTGCGTTTCGAGAGGCTCATCGAGATCGCCGCCAACGAGTTCTACAAGAAGATCTCGGACACGGCCACTGAGGCCTTCGTCAATCGTCTTGACGGCCTGGTCGGCATCCTGGTGGGGGGGCCGGGCGCCACCAAGAACTACTTCGTGGACCAGGGCTACCTGCACCACGAGCTGCAGAAGAAGGTCCTGGACACCTTCGATACCGGCTACACCGACGAGTACGGCCTGAAGGAGCTGGTGGAGCGCGCCAAGGACAAGCTGACCGATCTGGACCTCATGCGCGAGAAGAAGCTCATCACCCGCCTGCTGGAGGAGATCCGCAAGGCGGATGGAGGGCTGGCCACCTACGGGGAGGGCCAGGTCCGTGCAGCCATCCAAATGGGAGCGGCGTCCACCGTACTGCTCTCCGAGGCGCTCAGGAAGAAGCGCTACACCTTGGAGTGCCCTAGCTGCGGCTGGAAGGACCGGGTCACGGCGGACCGCCAGCCCGACCAGGGGCGGTGCCCGAGCTGCGGTGCCGTGACCACCGTGGACGACGGCATCGACCTCATCGACGACTTCTTCGACATCTCCGAGCAGATGGGGACCAAGGTGGAGCTCATCTCCGAGGACTCGGAGGAAGGGGAGATGCTGATGAAGGCCTTCGGAGGCATCGCCGCCCTGTTGCGCTACCATATCGGGGGCTGAGCATGGACCCCCTGCGGCCGTTCCGGGACGAGGTGGAGAGATGCCTCAGGCAAGCCCTCTCCGGCATGGGGGTGTCATCACAGCTGCCCATGGAGATCCCGGACGCCAGCATAGCCGACGTCGCCTATCCCTGCTTCAATTTGGCCAAGGTCCTGCGCAAGGCCCCCGCGGCCATCGCCGAGGAGGTGGCCTCCCGCCTGCAGCCTTCCGACCTCGTGCAAAGGTCCTGGGCGGAGAGGGGGTACCTCAACTTCAAGTTCAACGACCAGGAGCTGGCCCGACTCACGCTCCAGTCCATCCTAGGGGAACGGGAGGACTACGGCCAAGGGGATCCCAGGCCCACCCGGGTGCTCCTGGAGCACACCTCCGTCAATCCCACCGGGCCCATCCACGTGGGCCGGGCGCGCAATCCTCTGATAGGGGACACGTTGGCCCGATGCCTGAGGAAGGCCGGGTACGATGTGGCCACGGAGTACCTGGTAAACGATGTGGGCAAGCAGGTGGTCCTCCTCTCGTGGGGGGTGCGCAACGCCCCCTCGGACGAGGAGCGTCCCGAGCGCCTCAAGGACGACCATCTGCTGGTCGGGCACTACCGCACGGCCAACAGGATGCTGGAGTCCGATCCCAAGGTGGAGGACGAGGTGGCCTCCATGACCCGCGCCTTCGAGGCCGGCGACCGCCAGGTCATCGCCCAGGTACGGGAGACCGCAGAGAGGATGCTGGGCGGAATCAAGGAAAGCCTGGCGCAGATGAATGTGCACATCGATGAATACACATGGGAGTCGCAATTCATCATCAACGGGGAGGCGAGGCAGGTCGTGGAGAGGCTCAAGGCCACCCCATATTGCCACGAGGAGGGGGGGGCCTTCTACCTGGACCTCAGCGACTTCGGCATCCACGGCAAGAGCACCAAGTTCTTCTTCACCCGCGCGGACGGCACCACCCTATACACCACCAGGGACACAAGTTCAAGCGCGCTGACGAGGCCATAAACGTCCTAGGAGAGGACCAGAAGCTGGAGCAGCAGCAGCTGGCCGCTGCCCTGCGCATACTGGGGGAGAGCAAGGTCCCGGAGTGCCTCTTCTATGCCTTCGTGTCCCTGCCCGAGGGCCGCATGTCCACCAGGAAGGGGGTCGTGGTCTACCTGGACGACCTCCTGGACGAGGCCGAGGAGCGCGCCTACGAGGAGGTGCGGAAGCGCCGCACCGACCTGAGCGAGGAGCGCATGCGCGAGATCGCCAGGGACATAGGCCGAGGGGCCCTGCGCTTCAACATCGTAAGGGTCCAGGCGGAGAAGCAGATAGTGTTCAAGTGGGAGGAGGCGTTGAACTTCGAGGGCAACTCCGCGCCGTTCGTGCAGTACGCCCACGCGCGCTGCTGCTCCATCTTGGGCAAGGCCGGGGGCTTCGAGCGGGCCATCGAGCCCTCGGCGCTCACCGACCCATATGAGACAAAGCTTATTCGCATAATAGCGCAATACCCCTCGGTCGTGAGGGACTGTGGGGCCAAGAGGAGGATCCACCTGCTACCCGCCTATGGGCAGGAGGTCGCCGCGGCCTTCAACCAGTTCTATGCGTACGTGCCCGTGCTCCGCTCCGGCGAGCGCCAGGCCGCAAGGCTGACGCTGGTGGAGGCGACCATGTGGGTGCTGCGCAGCGTGCTGGGGACCCTCGGGCTCGCCGCTCCGGAGGAGATGTAGATGGTGCAGATAGCCAAGCTCAAGAAGGAGGACAAGGGGCATGTCAGGGCGCTCGAGCTCTTCATCATCAAGGAGTACGTGGAGTCCATGCT
>JALOTM010000225.1 GCA_025457905.1 Methanomassiliicoccales archaeon | reverse complement strand
GGTACAAGGACACCTTCATCAAGGAACTGCAGGACAGCTCCACCCTGTTCATCATCGGAGACACCCTGAACCGCAGGGGGGACCTCAAGGCGGCACGCTCCATGCTGGATCTCTCCCTCAGGGGCGATTCCATCTACAAGGAGCAGGCCTACGTGTTGCTCTTCACCATCGACATGAAGCAGGAGCGCTACGATGAGGCCCTCATCTGGAACACCCTGTACCAGAGCTCCTATCCCGCGGGCAAGGACTCCCAGCACATGAAGGAGCGGCGGGGCGAGGCGCTGTACCGCCTGGGCAGTCTCACCGCGTGTCTGCCGTACCTCGAGGCCTCCGCCGATGCGGGGGGGCCGCTGGCCCTGCAATCCCTGTCGTTCCTCAGCGACGCCTACCGAAGGCTGGACATGCCCGACAAACAGCAGCAGGTCCTGGACAGGATCATTTCATACCATCCGGGCAGGGTTTCGCCCGTCATCGAAGAGGCGCTCTACCTCCGGGCGAACCAGCTGCGAAAGACCGGTGACCCCGAACGGGCCCGATCGCTCTACCAGACGCTGCTGGACGCCTACCCGAGATCGGCCCACGCGCACTGGACCATGTACCACCTCGCCGGCATCGCCGGCACCCAGGGTGACCGCGAGAAGGCAAGGGAAATCCTCATCAACATATCCCGGATCAGCAAGGACCCCGTCCTGCTCTCAGCGGCCCGTGCACTGTCCGCCGAGATCGAGCTGGACAAGGACCTCGAGGGATACGAGGCGACGAAACCACGATGGGAGAGGCAGTGAGCGCCATGGGCATCGCCATCCTGGACACGGACAAGGAAACCGCCAACCTCCTGGCCGAGCTCATCGCGGAGACCGGCGAGTATCCCAGCCCGTACACCAGCAAGGACAAGTTCCTGGAGGTCATCAACCCCAAGCAGCACTCCATAGCCATCATATCCGACGAATTCGTGGACGTGGTGGAGGGGACCAAACAGGTCTACAACACCATCGAGATCATCGCCATCGGCGCGTCCGACGGATCTGCGTGCCTGAAGGCCGGTGCCTCGCACTTCCTGCGCAAGCCCTTCAGGGCCGACGAGATCGTCCAGGTGATCCAGGCCCTGGGCGCCCCCGGCCAGACCCGGCAGGCCCAGGCAGAGAGCCCCTTCGTGGTGGCGGATGCCGCCATGGGGCGGATCATGGAGGTCATCCGCAAGGTCGCCCCCACCCAGGCACCGGTACTCATCATGGGGGAATCGGGCACCGGCAAGGAGGTCATCGCACGGACCATCCACGCACTGAGCAGGAGGCGGACAGGCCCCTACGTGGGGATCAACCTGGCGGCCATCCCCGAGACGCTGCTGGAGAGCGAGCTCTTCGGGTACGAGAAGGGCGCGTTTACCGGGGCCTATGCCACCAGGGTGGGCAGGTTCGAACAGGCCGACGGCGGCACCATCCTGCTGGACGAGGTCACCGAGATCGGGTACGGGCTGCAGGCCAAGCTGCTCAGGGTCCTCCAGGAACGCCAGATCGACCGCGTGGGGGGGAAGAGCCCCGTCAAGGTGGATTTCCGGGTCATCTCCACCACCAACCGCGACATCGCGGGAGAGATCAAGGCGGGCCGGTTCCGGAACGACCTCTTCTTCCGCCTGAACGTCATACCCATCACGGTGCCGCCTCTTCGGGACCGCAGGGACGACATCCTGCCGCTGGCAGCCCACTTCGTCCACAAGATCGCCTCCCGCGAGGGCATACAGGAAAAAGTGCTCGGCGCACAGGCAAAAGATGCCCTCCTGAAATATTCCTGGCCGGGCAATGTACGGGAGATGGAGAACATCATCGAACGTGCCATGATCCTCACCGAGGGGGACACCATATCGGCGGAGAACATCCATGTGGACGGCATGTCCATGGGGGATGCCGGAGCTCTGCCCGAGGCGGGAACCACCATCCACGACATGGAAAAACGTCTGATATACTCGACCCTTCAGAAGGTGGACGGCAACCGGACCAAAGCCGCCACGCTCCTGGGCATCAGCATCAGGACCCTGCGGAACAAACTCAACGAATACACCAGGGGAGGTCAAATTTCTGACGATTTCCCCGGGGACCCCGCAGGCTGCGACCCTGAAGATTCCTAGCACTTTTCCCGTCCCGGGCCCTTGGTACGACAATTGCTTTCATGGGCATGAGGAGAGAGGACATGGGAGACATCTTCGGCAAGATCATCCCGGAAGTGGCGGATCACATGACGTACCGGACCTATCGCCAGGAGGTCATATCCAGCAACATCGCCAACGTGGACACCCCCGGCTACAAGGCCAGGGAGACCGCGTTCGAGAAAGAGCTGGATTCCCGGCTGAAGATGACCACCACCGACCCCGCCCACATGGAGAAGTCGCCCGGCCGGCCCCTGTACCGGACCGTGGACGATCCCTACTCCCGTATCGGGAACGACTCCAACACCGTGGACATCGACCGTGAGATGATGAAGCTGAGCCAGAACCAGATCCTGTACAACGCGTCGGCGGAGATCGTCACCAGGAAGTTCGAGGGGCTCAGGAACGTCATAGGAGGTATCAGGTAATGGACCTTTTCACTGC
>JALOTM010000024.1 GCA_025457905.1 Methanomassiliicoccales archaeon | reverse complement strand
ATCAGCCTGGCGTCGTCGGGATTGCACCTCGATTACCTTCGCCTTGCTTCCGGTGGGTTCTCAGATGATGGCGCAACCGGCAGCCTTGAATGGGAAGGGGAGAGCTCCCCCTGCTATCTGACCGTGGGAGGAGGATACGACATCCGCATCCGTCAAGGACAGGACGAGATCGTGCTCAGCAAGCAGATGGGCCGTCGCATATGGCTTCCCCTGCCGCTCCTTCAGGACAGAGTCCAGGACTTCGAGCTCGCCGTATCCTCCCAGAAGGGCTCCTTGGAGGGCATCGTTCGTTACGAGATCGCCTCTCTGGCGCAATATAGGGTCTTGGAGGGGTATGGTACCATGGGCATTGACGGCGCCCTTGGCACTGAGGCCCTGTTGTCCGAGGAGGACGTCCATCGCGCCGTGGGCTTGGCACTTCTCCTCGTTCAGATGGAGATATTCGGTTCCTTCGATCCCGTCTCTGCTCAGTGCGTCCTGGACATGTTTCCGGTCAGTGTCAGCGTCGATGAACTTCGAGGAATGATGGGCGAGGCAGAGGAGGTCGATCCCGCGGACATCTATCTGACGTTGAGCGGGGCAGGCCATCTGGACATGCGATGGCTTCTGGCCCAAACACTGTACGCTGCCTCGGACATCCTGGTCATGAGATGGCTGGACTACCTCCAGGTTTTGGATCTGGCCGAGGCCTTGGAACGCATATCCACGGCGTCCTTGGCCAGCCTCAACGACTTCCTTGAATCGGCGCTCGGCCAGGACATCATCGGCGAGGCGACGATGCAATGGATGACCGACCGTCTAGCCTCATCTGGACTGGACGAGATGGCCTATCGATGGCAGAACGAAGAGGCGCCCGATGCCATGGTCCTCATAGACGATTGCCCTCTGTACATCATTGATGCCTACGGAGAGCAGCTCATCGTCCACATCGGAGGCGAATACCCGCTGGACTTCCCTACGACGGACGTCCTGGCCAGCGACATATGGAAAGGCTTTGTTATAGAGTACCGTCAGGAATCATTCGAACTGGCACGCATCATCCATTCCTTCGTCCAGTGGATCGCCTCGGGCCTGGCCGATGGCTTGACCATAGGCATGGTCAGCCTCAAGCTGGATTGCACCGATGGCATCCCATTCTACTCGGAGGTGTTGTCCTCGTTGGACCAGGGATTGGCTGCCATGAGGCCAAGCCTGGACTCAGCCATCGGAGCGGCGTCGTCAGAATTCAAGCCCAGGGACCCTTTGGCCGAGGGCCTGGTGCGATTCATTAACGACGAGCGCGAGGATATCCTCCAAATGGATTCCTGTGTGGAAGCCGCGCTGGACGTTCTAGCATCCCAAGCGGTCCATGCACAATTGGACGGCCTCTGTGGGCTCGACCCCTTGGCCATCGAGGCACTGGCCCAGAACCTGGCCCATCAGTGGAAGTACGACGGGCTCATGGGCGTCAGGACGGCAACCGAGGAAGCCTTCCTGGAAAGAGGCCAGGACCTAGTGGACATCTACACAAGAACGTTCGGGAACTTAACCATGGCGGGTATGCCTCGCGAATTCCATGATGCCCTCGCATTGCTCTCCAAAGGCGCCGCGCGCCTCGTCCCCGGAGTCGATGAGGCGATATCCGAGGCATGCGCCCGCACGCTCGATGACATGCTCAGCGCCTCCCGCCTTCGTTCGGACGCGATATTCGTGCGGATTCGCTCCCCCGAGCTGCATCTGGACCTTGGAAATGGCGCCATGGCGGTGGAGCATCTTGTTCCCCAAGTGATGATGCCATGGCTATCCAATCCGCCATCGCTGCAAACCGTGATTGCTTGGCCCACGTCATGGTCGTCCGCGGCCGGCGGTCCCAATCTCCATATCATCGACCCAAGCAACCTTACCCTGGCCGCATATCAGAGCGCCTTCTCGTTGCGCATCCAAGGGGCCGTGTCCCTCACTTTGGCATGCAGCGGGAGTCTCTCAAGCTACCTAGCCTACGCTGCTCCCCTTGAGGTCACCTCCGAGGTGCCCATAGCCTTCTCCAGCTCCATATCCTGCTCCTCCTCATGGCCCCTGGTCGGAGTGGACTACTGCCATTCCGCCACCCTCCTCGAAGGAATCGCCGAAGTCTTCGATAAGATATGGAAGGGGGTCGTAGATGCCTTCGGATGGCTTTCCGACGCAGCCAATAGGTTATTCTCCTTCCTCCAGGACCTGGTCGATCGGGTGGTCGCCTATGCCACTGGCCTGATACAGACCATCTCCGATATGCTTCTGTCTCTAGTGGATAGGCTCAGGAACTTGGTCGATGGCGCACTCTCGGCCTTCATATCCTGGCTGGGCAGCTCGATCTCCGCGAGCTTCGGCAATGCGTCCTTCTCCCTGGAGTTCGGAGGACTAAGTTTCCTGTTCGATTTCAGCTCGACGTCCATTCTATTGGGGAAGTCAAAGGAATACCTGCGCGTCACCATGTCCACCATTCTCCTCGGGGCGCAACTCTCGGTCAGTGCCCGCTTCGTGGATATATACCGACACGGCCCCGACCTCATCGTTGACATGTCCTTGGCGGCCGAGGGATGGAGCGCGGAATGCGCGATCGATCCCCGGATGGCGGTTATGGACCACTTCGCGGAGGTCAAGGCCATTTTTAGCGATTGCATCCTGGAGATGCAGCTTCCTGTGCTGGCGTCCTACGAGCGCGCTTCCTTCCGCCTCTCCGACCTGCCCGGTATCGGGGATGTGCTCTCCCGCATCCCCGTCCCAATCCCAGGGCTCACGGCCTCCATCGACGCCGGCTTCGAGATCAAGTACGACAACCCCATCGCCGATCATCCAGTCATAAACGAGGTGGAGCTGAATCCTCCGGGGGCGGACGCGGGCAACGAGTGGATGGAGCTGTACAACCCCACCTCCGATGCGATGGACCTCACCGGTTGGACCCTGGGGACCGTTCATGGACATCAGAGCCTCACTATGCTCGACGTTGGCATGATGGCTCCAAAATCGAGAGCCATCGTCAGGTTCGAGGGTCAAACACTGGACAACGGAGATGAGTCTGGAATCCCTGCAGGCGAGTCCCTCGCGCTCTATGATGCCGATGGGATGAGAGTGGATTCCCTTCCCTTCTTGAACGACTTCTACAATGATCGTAGGACCTGGCAGCGAGCATTCGATGGCTCAGACCGTTGGGTGTTCAAGGATGAGAGCGGAGGCGGCGCTAATGGTCTCATGGTCCTGGACCTGAGCGACGGTCAGCGCTTCCTCCTTTCGTTGATGGAGGCGGTTGTACGTGCCTTCTCGGAAGCCAACGAGCAGATATTGGACCTGGATGCGCTGGGGCGAATAATAGAAAGGGCCATCCGGGAGGTTGTGGAGACGCTCTTGGAGACATTGGCCCGGTCCATCATGGAGATGAGCGTCTTCCTGGAGGTCGCCTTGCAGGATTATTCCCAGTCCATCGATGGGCGTCTGAGGCTGGCCTTGGTGGTCACTGGCGAGGGGGTGAGGGACGCGCTCCTCTGGCTCGCTGAAGCAGTGTACACGGCTTTGGAGAACATCTGCAGCCCGGGGGCCGTGGCCACGTGCGCCCATTCCTTGGGCGATCTCCTGGACGACGTGTACATACGCTTCGGCGCCCTAGCCGGGGTGGGTCTGCCCAAGCTTCTCTCTCCAACGGCTTTAGATCAGCGCTTCCTCTTTGGAGGAATGGTGGACGTCAACCTAGCCACCTTCATCGCCTCAAAGGAAGGGCACAAGGGATGGTGCCTTCGGTTCGGGGCTCTGTTCGAGGGCGTGCCCGGTGCCTTCCTCAGCACGATGTATCCCGTCGAGGCTGACCAGCTCGTGGATTATTGGGTAATGAGGGCGGAGGTGAGGTCCTTGGGCGAGGACGAGGAGGAACCCTTGGACGTGTGGTCCGTATGATATTGTTTTAATATCCTCCGCAAATACCACCGCTCGTATGGAGCCGGCGCAGGAGACCTTCGTGGCGGCGAGCTCAGGTGATTGGCTGACCAGCTATGGCTGGCCTATCCTGCTGCTCTTCACGCTGTGCGTGGTCTTCCTATACATATGGTCATACCTGAACAAGAACTTGGAGAGGATGAAGGCCAAGGAAGGTAGGTACATGGACGCGGATTTGGCCACATACCTGGGCAGGATGGCCAAGGCCGCCATGATCATCACCGTCCTTTTCCTTCTGGGGTTCGTTCTCTCGCAGACCTGGGGGGACTTCAACGACCTCCTCTGGGAGCCTTATCTGACGATCTTCATCCAACTGGCCATCATCTTTATGGTAGTACTCTTCGCAGGCCTAATCGCCAGGATACTCCGCAATTTCTCCAAGCGCTCACGTCTTAGATCGGCGGGCAAAGGGGTCCAGGGCAGCAGCGCAATGGAATTCACCAGCCTCCTGCTCAGTTACATCGTCTATATAGGCGCCGCGGTGTTGGTCCTCGTCGTCCTTCTCACCTTCGTGTCCGACATCGATGCCATGGAGGCCCTCTCCGCCTTCTGGGAGGAGAACGGCACGAAGCTGGAGGCCCTGGTCATCTTCCTTGTGGCCGTTTACTTGGTGATCAGGCTCATCAATGCCATCTTCGAGGACTTCAAGTTCAGGACGAAGAAGTTCAACCCGCAGGTCGTGGACCTGTTCAACTCCATGGTAAGATATGTGTTCTACCTCATCGCCTTCATGGTCACCGTCTTCATCCTCTTCTCGGTGATGAACCTCGAGGAGGTGGGGATGATACTCATCGTGACCATCCTGGTCTTCATCTCCCTGGGGATATCCCTCTCGTATTCGACGGTCAAGAACATCGTGGCCGGTCTGGCCATCATGAACACGGAGGTCTTCGACCTGGGTGACAAGGTCCGGCTCGGCTCGGACCTGGTATGCGAGATCGTGGAGAAGAATCTGACATTCACCAAGGTGAGGACCGAGGACGGGGAGACCGTCAGCATCCCCAACAGCGAGATAATCTCGGAAAGGGTGCTCAACTACAAGCGCTCCTTAGCGCATGGGATATCGGTCGCCTTCGAGGTGCCGATCGAGGTCTCCCATGGGGAAGTGGAGGGCATGGTGAAGAGGGCCGTCAATGCCGTGGAGGGGCTCATGAAGGAGCCATCCCCCGAGCTATTCGCCATGGACATAGTCGGGCCGAAGATTAGGTACGAGGTCAACGCCTACGTCCTCGACGCCATGAGAGCGAAGAAGGCACGCTCCGACCTGCTCCTGAGCATACAGGACGCACTAGCCACCGACGACAAGGTCCGGCTCAAGTCCTGAGGTCCTTCTCATTGAAATGTTTAAAATTCTGAGAATGAGTTCACCCGCCACATGGCGGACGATGCCACGCTCTGGTTCCAGCTGACCCTGCTCCTGGTCATAGCGGTCCTGAGCCATTTCTTCGTGACCCGCTTCCGCCAACCCATGGTGATAGGGGAGATCGTCATAGGGATCATCATCGGACCCAGCGTCCTGGGGGCATTGCTCGGTTTCGAGATCATCGATCCGGACATCATCAACGTCATCGCTCAGCTGGGGGCCATCGTGCTCCTGTTCCTCATCGGCCTGGAATCAGACCTGAAGAAGATATACACCTCCCGCAATTTCGTGATCGCCCTCGGGGGCGTGCTGGTTCCCTGGGTGGTCGGATACGCGCTCGTGGTCTGGCTACTCCCACAGGAATCCATGGCCCAGGCCATCTTCATCGGCGCCACCATGGTGGCCACGAGCGTGTCCGTGACCGCCGCGGTCCTCATGGAGATGGGCCTCATCAGCGATGAGGTGGGCTGCGCCATCTTGGGCGCAGCGGTGGTCGATGACATCCTGGGGATGGTGGTCCTGGGGATCGCGGGCGGCTTTGCCCAGGGAGGTGTGGACGTGACCGGCATCCTATACCTGATCGTCGCGGCCGTGGTCTTCATCGTGGTCGGGATCCTCATCGGAACAAGGTTCCTCTCCAAGATCGTCTGCAGAGCTGAAAAGGAGGGCCGAGAGAGGGGCATCGAGCATACCGGCTTCATATTGGCCTTCGCCCTGGCCCTTTTCTACGCCTACATCTCCGAGGTCATCGGCATCTCCGCCATCGTCGGCGCCTTTGTGGCTGGCACGGTATTCGCCACCACTCCCCTTCGTAAGGAGTTCACCGAGGCCACCAAGTACGTCGGGGCCATCACCATCCCGGTCTTCTTCATTTCCCTAGGGGTGCTCTTCGACATATCCGGCCTCAGCGAGCTGATCGTGTTCGCCCTCATCCTGACGGTGGCGGCCATGCTTACCAAGGTCGTCGGCTGCGGTGTCCCGGCCAAGCTGTTCGGGATGACCGCACGTGACTCGTTGGCGGTCGGCATAGGGATGGCCCCCAGACTGGAGGTGGCGCTCATCATCGCCCTCTACGGACTGCAGAAGGGGATAATCGGGGAGGGGCTGTACTCGGTGGTGGTTTTCATGGGTGTCGCCACGGCCTTGGTCACGCCTTACCTGTTCAAGCGAGCCCTGGGAAAGGACCGCAGGCCCAAGCCCGTGACGACCTGTGGCCGGCAGGGGGAAGAGACCTGCAGCGCACCCCCTACTCGATGAGCTCCTGTCCCTGCATGTACGGCCTGAGCACCTCTGGTATGCTGATGCTCCCGTCCCGGTTCTGATAGTTCTCCAGGATACCGACCATGGTTCGGGGTAGCGCCACCCCTGAGCCGTTCAGGGTGTGCACGAACTCGCTCTTCAGGTGCGGCTCGCGGCGGAACTTGACCCTTGCCCTGCGCGCCTGGAAGTCCGTGAAGCAGGAGCAGGAGGAGCATTCCAGCCATAGCTGGGTGCCGGGGGCGTGGGCCTCGATGTCATAGGTCTTGGCACTGGCAAAGCCCAAGTCCCCCGTGCACAGGAGGAGTACGCGGTAAGGGATCCCCAACAGACGGAACACCGCCTCGGCGTCATCGGTCAGCGTCTCCAGCTCGGCATAGTTCGTCTCCGGCAGTACGAACTTGACCAGCTCCACTTTGTTGAACTCGTGCACTCGTATGATCCCGCGCATCTCCGCGTGCCTTCCGGCCTCCCTTCGGAAAGAGGGCAGATAGGCGGTCAGGTAGATGGGGAGCTGCTCCTTCTCCAGTATCTCGTCCTGCAGCAGGTTGGTCAGGGGGACCTCCGCAGTAGGGTTCAGCCAGAGGTCGTCCCTTTCGCACCAGTACATGTCTTCCCTCATCTTCGGATATTGGCCGGTGCCGATGACCGCGGCACGGTTCACCACCACGGGCGGGAAGATCTCCTGGTAACCTTGGGTGCGGTGCAGGTCCAGCATGAAGTTGATCATGGCCCTCTCCAGGCGGGCGCCGTCCCCCTTGAGGACGTAGAAGCCGCTCCCCGCCACCTTGGCCCCTCTCTTGAAGTCGATGATGTCCAGCTCCTCGCCTATGGCTATATGGTCCTTGGGAGTGAAGTCGAACGCGGGCCTGATGCAGCCCTCTCTGACCACGATGTTGTCGGCAGAGCTCCTGCCGATGGGGACGGTGGGATCGGGGATGTTGGGGATGTTGAGGACGATATCGTTCCTGGCCTCGTCAAGCTGCGCGACCCTCTCATCCAGCTCGGCGATGCGATTGGCCACATCCTTCATCTCGGCTATGGTGCGCCTCTTCTCCTCGTCCTTGAGCTTGGGGATCTGCTCGGCGACCTGGTTGCGCCTGCGCTTGAGCTGGTTGGACTCCTCCACCTTAGACCTCCATTCCCCGTCCACCTTCAGGAACTGTTCCAGCGTCTCCTCGGTGTAGTTGCGGTTCAGGAGCATGCCACGGATGGCCTCCGGGTTCTTGCGGATTACGTCCACGTCTAGCATATACAACAACTCGGCTCAGCAAGAACCGTATCGACCGGCTTAAAGGATTTGGTCATGCCGAAACCACGACCTCCCTGTACTGTCGTGGACGGGGATGTTGGCCGAGGATCGCTCATTCGACATAACGGCCATCGCAGAGCAGGATGGTATTGCCTCGGACCTCGATCAGGACCGCGCCCGACCTCGAGGCCAGTTCCTCGGCTATCTCGCGCTTCTGTTCCGAGGATGAGGCCAGGACCTTCACCTTGACCAGCTTGTTGGCCTTGAGCTGGTTGACGAGCTCCTCCACCACCCCTTCGCTCGCTCCGTCCTTGCCCACATGCATGGTGGCCTTCAGCTCAGTTCCTTTCCCCTTCAGTTCCTTCCTGCTCAGCTTTCTTTCCATCATCATCACCCTTCGGTAACAGATAAGGCCTGCGGCGTACCTCGCCGCAGGTAAGGCAGTGGACGGTAATCTTGCCATGACGAAGCCTGACCCGACAGTTGCTACCAGGCAGGAGCAGAGCCTCGCACTGACGACAGTACAAGGTGCCCTTGGGGAGAGGGGTGTTGGTCCGCATGCCAATGGCCCTCGCCAGCCGGAAATAGCGCTTGCTCCTCTCTTGATTCCCCGAGGAGGCCTCCTTCATGGAAAGGGCCAACAGCGTGGATATCCTGCGCTCGGCGATGTCCCTCATCTCCCGGTTGGACACCCTGCGCCTAGACAGCCCTTCGCCTCCTTTTCGACCTCCATCATAGGCTGGTCGGATAAAGCCTTATCCCTTCATCAGAAGGTGTAGCTCGTCGCCCCCAGGCTCGCTCCTGAGTTGAGGGCCATTCGTACGGTGAGCACATCGCCGCTCTCCACGCCCGGCACCGAAACGTACATGATGTCGCCTTGGTCGATTTGGCCATTCCATGAGAGGTCGACGAACCTTATCGTCACCATTTTTTCGTTGACGAAGAGCGACAATAGATGCTCCTCATCGGCACCAGTGACCGCCCTTTCTGCCTGACCACCGTTCATTCCCACGATGACTCGGCATTCTGTGAAGGCCATCCCCCATCCGCCAAGGACAATCCTCAGGGTCGCGTAGTC
>JALOTM010000023.1 GCA_025457905.1 Methanomassiliicoccales archaeon | reverse complement strand
TGGAGGAGAGGGACAGGGACCTGCTGCGCGCCTATGAGCTGGCACAGCCCAAGGGGGTCAGGGGCCAGATGCCCCTGCATATACCCTACCGGCATCTGGTGCAGGTGGTCCAGATAACCAACAACTTCGATGTCATGCTGGAGATCCTGAAGCGCTCGGAGCACCTCTCCGAGATCAGGGACGAGGACGCGGAGCTGCTCCGGGAGAGGGCCAGGTGCGTCCGCTTCTGGTTGGACAACTTCGCCCCAGAGGAGGTCAAGTTCAAGGTGGCCCCGGCGCTCCCCACCTGCGAGCTCTCCGACGCCGAGGTGCGCTTCCTCAGGGAGGTGCACGCCAAGCTGCTCAGCGTGGAATGGAACGGAGACCGCATCCATGACCTGGTCTACGAGTGCGCCAAGGGCTCGGGCCTCGGCGCTAAGGGCGGCTTCCAGGTAATGTACTCCATCTTCATCAACAAGCGCCAGGGCCCGCGCCTGGGCTACTTCCTCTCCACCCTGGACCGGGACTTCGTGCTTCGGCGCATAGAGGAGGCCTTCGACCCATCCTGCCGGGTCCCTTAGGGCTGCAAAGTCCCGCTGCAGGCCTCGGGCGGCCCCGCCTCGCCGCCAAGGTCCTTGTGGATGGCGTTCGCCGCCCTCCTCCCCGCTCCCATGGCCTGGATGACCGTGGCGGACCCGGTGACGATGTCCCCGCCGGCGTATACGCCGGGCACGCTGGTGCGCCCCTCGGGGTCGGTCACGATATAGCCATGCTCATTCAGCTTCAGCTCCTGCATGCTGGACGTGAGCAGCGGGTTGGCGTTGGTGCCGATGGCGATGACCACGATGTCCACGGGCAGGTCGAACCACGATCCCTTCACCGGCACGGGCTTCCTCCTCCCCTTGGCATCAGGCTCCCCCAGCTCCATCCTTATGCACTTGAGGGCCTTCACCCAGCCTCGCTCGTCCCCGATGACCTCCACCGGGTTGGTGAGGAGCTTGAACTGCACCCCTTCCTGCTGGGCATGGTGCACCTCCTCGCGCCGGGCGGGCATCTCCTCGATGGAGCGGCGGTACACAATGAAGGCGTTGTCGGCGCCGAGCCTCAGGGCCGTGCGAACGCTGTCCATGGCCACGTTCCCTCCCCCCACCACGGCCACGTTCCTACCCCTGGCCAGCGGGGTGTCGTAGCGCGGGAAGCGGTAGGACTTGAGGAGGTTGGCGCGGGTGAGGTACTCGTTGGCCGAGTAGACCCCGCAAAGCTCCTCGCCGTGGATGCCCATGAACTGCGGCAGTCCGGCGCCGACCCCGATGAACACGGCGTCGTAGCCCATCTCCCCCATGAGCTCCTTGACGGTGAGGGACGTCCCCACCACCATGTTAGGCCTCAGCTCCACCCCCAGGCTCTGCAGGTACCTGATCTCCGAGTCCACGATCTCCTTGGGGAGGCGGAACTCCGGGATGCCGTAGACCAGGACCCCTCCAGGCTTGTGCAGCGCCTCGAAGATCGTCACCTGGTAGCCCCGCAGTATCAGGTCCCCGGCCACGGTCAGGCCAGCAGGCCCGCAGCCCACCACCGCGACCTTCCTGCCATTGGCGGCGGCCTTCACCGGGAGGCAGACCTGGTCGGTGCGTCGCTCATAGTCGGCGCAGAAGCGCTCCAGGTGGCCGATGGCCACCGGCTCCCCCTTCTTCGCCAGGACGCAAGAGCCCTCGCATTGCACCTCCTGAGGGCATACCCGGCCGCATACGGCGGGGAGGGCGTTGGTCTCCTTCACCTTCCTGGCTGCGGCCACGAACTCCCCCTCGCGGATGAGCTTGACGAACTCCGGGATCTTCACCCCCACGGGGCAGCCGGTCATGCAGGTGGGCTTTTTGCATTGCAGGCAGCGGCCCGCCTCCAGGAGGGCCATCTCGGGCGAGTAGCCCAGAGGGACCTCGTTGAAGTTCCTGGCCCTCACCAGCGGAGGCTGCTCCGGCATCTTCTGCCGCGGCACCCTGCCCTTCTCCGGACCGCCCTCCATCTACTTCCCCTCCTGGTCCGTCGGGCGCAAGGCGCGGCAGCTGTGGTACTGATAGGCCAGGAGCTCCTCCTGGAGGTACATGGACTTGCGATGGAACACCCCCAGCCAATCGATCTGGTGGCCGTCGAACTCCGGGCCGTCCACGCAGGCGAACTTGGTCTGCCCTCCCACGTTGACGCGGCAAACCCCGCACATGCCCGTGCCGTCCAGCATTAGGGTGTTCAATGCCACAAGGGTCCTGAGCCCCTTGCCCTTGGTGGCGTTGGAGCAGTTCATCATCATGAAGGTGCATCCGATGAAGTAGGCCAGGTCCACCTTCTCCCGGTAGATGACGTACTGCACCACATCCTGCACCTTTCCTTTGATTCCCGTGCTGCCGTCGGAGGTGGCCTCGATGTACTCGTCGGCGATGGCCCTGAGGGCTTCTCGGTTGTAGAGGAGGTACTTGGACCGGGCCTCGGTGATGACGATCACCCGGTTGCCCATCTCCTTGAGGGCGCGCGCGATGGAGGTGATGGCGCCGATGCCGTAGCATCCTCCGCCCATGACCACGGTCCCATACTTCGCCAGCTTGGCGGGCCGGCCCAGCGGGCCCACCACGGCGTACAGCCCATCGCCGGCGTTCTTCTGCGCCAGCTTCATGGTGGAGACCCCCACCTCCAGGAAGTAGATGGTGATTGTGCCCGCCGAGGCGTCCCAGTCGGCCACCGAGATGGGGATGCGCTCGCCCTCCTCATCGGCCATGATGATCAGGAACTGTCCCGGCTGCACCTTCTTGGCCAGGAGCGGGGCCTCGATCACCATGCGGTGCACGTTGGGGGCCACCTCGGAGCGATCCAGGATTAGGTTCAGCGCAGCACCCCCCGGTACCTGTAAAGGCGGAAGAGGTCGCTCACCTTGTCCACGATGTCCGCGCCGCGGTAGGCGTGCACCGGCCGGGCGGGCAGGGGGGTCGGCTCTCCCCCCACATCCACCGGGCACAGCCTCGTGGCCGCCACTGGTCTCCAGGCCAGCCCCAGCCCCCCCATCCTGGTACGGGCCATCATCTCCTCCCTGACCTCGGAGCAGGAACGGTAGCCGAACCCTTGTCCGCCCATCAGCCCGGACAGCCTGGCGACGATGCTCCAGTCATTCATGGAGAGGCCAGGAGGCCGGGCGATGGGGGAGACGGCCTGTACCCTCCCCTCCAAGGAGGTCATGGTGCCCTCGTCCTCCGGCAGCCCGGTCGCCGGAAGGACCACGTCGGCGCGCTCCAGCATGGGCCCTTCGAAAATGTCCTGCAGCACCACGAACTCCGCCTCGGCGGGGACGGCGGCGCCTCCCGAGGTCAGGAAGAAGGCCCTCGCCGTCCTCCCCGTCACTGGCCGGGCGAGCGAGGGGATGAGGTCGAATAACCCCTGGGAGTTGGCGTCCAGCAGAAGGAGCAGGCCTTGGGGGCTCTGAGTGAGCAGGAGCAGGTCCCAGGTCGCGGCCACGACGGCCTCCGGCCTGTCCTGCATTATCCCTTTGCCCAGGATGGCACATACGCTCCTGCCCTTGAGCAGCGAGGCCACCTCCTTGGCCGTCTCGCTCTCCTTGAACGATAAGAGGGATTCGAGGAAGGCGTCTGCCCCCTCCAGGTCATGGACGCCATGGGCTAGGCGGCGGAGCGCCCCCGCCAGGGTGTCGAGGTAGCGTGCCTCGGGGTAATGGTGGTCCACGAGTCGGTTGCCCCCCAGTCGCATCGGCCCTAGCCAAATCACCCTGGCCCCGCGGCGGTGCGCATCGTTCAGCCGCACCTGGAGAACGCTGTGGTCCAGGCATAGGTCCGCTCCCACGATCAGGACCACCTCGGCCTGGTTGATGCTCTCCAGGCTGCCAGTGCCGCCGGCCCTGCCCAGGAGGTCGTAACTGGCGCGCAAGGCCATGGCGTCGAAGGCGGATTCCAGCTCAATTGAGCAGCCAGGCAGCACCTCTGAGGCCATGCGCCCTACGAGGTAGGCGGTCTCGTTGGTGAGCTTGGTCGAGAGCAAGATCCTCACCTGGTCCGGACCGAACCTTCCCAGGCCTTGCGCGGCCGCCGCCAGGGCCTCCTCCCACGACACTGGGGTGAGTAGGCCCTCGCGCCGGACCATGGGATAGCGCAGGCGGCCCAGGGCGTTGAAGAAGGGCGGGATGCAGAAGCGGCCCAGCACGCAGGCCTGGCCCTGATTGGCCGGGCCCTCGTTGTCGGCCAGGGCGCGCATGACCGTGTCCCGTCGCCCCTCGATGGTGATGCTGCATCCCACGCCGCAGAAGTTGCAGGTGGTGTTGGTCTTCCTGTCCGCCTTGGACAGCCATTTGGTGGCCCTGGTGGTGAGGGCGGCGGTGGGGCACACGTCCACGCAGGCCCCGCAGAACATGCATCCCCCATCCAGGTGGGACATGCCGAAGGCCGTGCCCACCCTGGTGGAATGGCCACGGTTGAGAAAGGCTATGGCCCCTATGCCCCGGATGTCCTCGCACACTCGCACGCACCTTCCGCAGAGGATGCACAGGTTATAGTCGCGGTCGAAGAAGGGGTCCTCCCTCTCCAAAGCCGCGTAATGATAGTCGACCGGATAGCCGATCTCCTCTATCTGGAGGTAATCGGCGATCTTTCGCACTTCGCAGCCCTCCTTCCACGAGCAGAGATTGCAGCCGGTGACCTTGCCCGCCTTGGTGCTGCAGGTGTTGTACTTCTCGCAGAGCTCCTTGTCCTTGCAGATGAGGCAGCTGCTGGGATGCTCGGATAGTATGAGCTTCATGATCTCCCGCCGCAACCTCTGGATGTCCTCGCTCTCGGTGCGGATGTTCATCCCGTCCACAAGGGGCGTGGTGCAGGCCGTGGGCAGCCCCCGAACGTCATCTATCTGGACGATGCAGAGCCGGCAAGCGCCGAAGGGCGGGAGGCGGGGATGGTTGCAGAGGGTGGGGATGTAGACCCCGGCCTCGGTGGCCGCCTCCAGGACGGTCAGGCCCGGCTTGAAGGGATGCTGCTGGCCGTTTATGGTGATCATGGCGTCTCCCTCCTGGAGTTGTCCTTGCGCACCACCGCCGAGGCCTTGGGCGGGCAGGTCTGCTGGCAGACGCCGCACCTCACGCATTTGGCCTGGTCGATTCGGTGCGGGCCCTTGGCCTGGCCCTCGATGGCGCCGACGGGGCATTTGGCCTTGCAGGCGCCGCACCCGATGCAGCTCACCTCGTCTATCTCGAAGTGGAACAGGGCCTTGCAGACCTTGGCCGGGCAGCGCCTCTCGTTGATGTGGGCATCGTACTCGGCGCGGAAGTACCTCAGTGTGGTGAGGACCGGGTTGGGGGCGGTCTGCCCCAGTCCGCAGAGCGAGCCGTCCCTGATGGTGGCGGCCAGCCCCTCCAAGGAGGCGATGTCCTCGCTCATGCCCTTGCCCATGGTTATCCTCTCCAGGATCTCCAGCATCCTGCGGGTGCCGATGCGGCAGGGGACGCACTTACCGCAGGACTCGCCCTGGGTGAAGGCGAGGAAGTACCGGGCCATGTCCACCATGCAGGTGCCCTCGTCCATGACGATGAGGCCGCCTGAGCCCATCATCGCCCCATAGGCCCTCAGGCCCTCGTAGTCCATGGGCACGTCCACATGCTGCGCGGGGATGCATCCTCCCGAGGGCCCCCCGCACTGCACGGCCTTGAGGGTCTTGCCCCCGGGGATACCTCCCCCGATGTCGTACACGATGGTGCGCAAGGTCGTTCCCATGGGCACCTCGACCAGTCCGGTGTTGTTGATCTTCCCCACCAGCGAGAATACCTTGGTGCCCTTCGATGAGGCAGAGCCGATGCCCTGGTACCATTCCGCTCCCCTCCGGATGATATGCGGGACGTTGGCCCAGGTCTCCACGTTGTTTATGTTGGTGGGCCGGCCCCAGATCCCCGACTCGGCCGGGTACGGGGGCCTGGGGCGGGGCATGCCCCGCTTGCCCTCAATGGAGGCCATCAGTGCGGTCTCCTCCCCGCACACGAAGGCGCCTGCCCCCTTGACCACCCTGACATCGAAGTCGAACCTGGTGCCAAGGACGCGCCGGCCCAGCAGGCCCAGTTCCCTGGCCCGCCTGATGGCAAAGGTGATGTTCCTTACTGCCAGAGGGTACTCCGCGCGGACGTAGACGAATCCCTCCCGGGCCCCGATGGCGTAGGCCCCGATCAACATGCCCTCCAATACGGAGTAGGGGTTCCCCTCCAGCACGGAGCGGTTCATGTAGGCGCCGGGGTCGCCCTCGTCCCCGTTGCATACTATGTACTTGGTCTCTCCGGGGCTCTTTCGGGTGGTCTCCCATTTCGCTCCGGTGGGGAAGCCCGCACCGCCCCTGCCCCTCAGGCCCGACCTCGTGATGGTTTCGATGACCTGCTCGGGGGCCATGGAATCGAGCACCTTCGCGATGGCCGAGAACCCTTCCAGGCCGATGTAGTCCTCGATGCTGGTCGGAACCAGCAGGCCGTTGTTGCCCAGGATCGTCCGCGTTTGCAGGGCGTAGAAAGGGAGCTCGCCCTCATGTTTGATCCTGCCGCCCGTCCCCGGGTCCTGGTAGAGGAGGTCCTCCACCGCCTGGCCTTGGGCCAACATGTCCACGATCCGGGGCGCATCCCCCGGCCTGACCGAATGGTAGAAGGTCGAATCAGGGCGGACGATGACCACAGGCCCATGCTCGCAGAAGCCGTGGCAGCCGGTGGACATGACCTCGACCTCCTCCTCCAGCCCCCTGGCCTGGACCTCCCGCTGGATCGCTTCCGTGACCTTCTCCGAGCCCGAGGCCAGGCATCCGGTGCTCGAGCACACGGTGACGTGGGTCCTATGCGGGTCCCGCCTCCCCAGGATGGAGCGCCTCATCGCCTCCAGCTCCCCTGTGCTGTTCAGCCTCATGGCCGCCCCTCCTCGCGAAGGTCCTGGATAAGCTTTCGGGCCTTGGCCGGGGTCATCGTCCCGTGGTAGGTGCCGTCGGCCACCACCACCGGGCCCAGGGCGCAGGCTCCCACGCACATCACCGTCTCCAATGAGAACTGCTTGTCCAGGCTGGTCTGCCCGGGCTTGATGCCTGTCCCCCTCTGCACCTCCTCCATCACCCCGACGGCGCCCCGCACGTGGCAGGCGGTCCCCAGGCATATGCGTAGTCGATGCTGGCCTGGCTCGTTGAAGGTGAATTGCGAGTAGAAGGTGGCCACTCCGTAGATCTCGTGCTCCGGTACCCGGATCTCCTTGGAAAGGTGGCGGAGCACGTCCCGGGGCAGGTACCCGAACTCATCCTGGATGTCCTGCAGCAAGGAGATGATGTCCTCCTTCCGCTTGTGGTACTTCAGGAGGATCCTGGCCAGTTTGTTGGCCACCGGCCCGAGGAGATTGCCGTCCGGGGAGCTCAGCATCTCTGTAGGGGCGTCGAGGACAAGGGGTGAGGCATGACCTGCGGTGGCCTCGCCCCGCCCTGCGACGATGGGCGCGGGCGCCACTCCCTCTTTTTCCATCTCCTGGCCTCTCATACCACTTACATTATCCCCTGGTCCATCATGGCGTCGGCCACCTTGACGAAGCCGGCGATGTTGGCGCCGACCACATAGTTGCCAGGGTGCCCGTACTTCGCTGCCGCCAGGGCGGCGTTCTTGTGGATGTTGACCATTATCTGGTGGAGCTGGCGGTCCACCTCCTCCGCGGACCATGACAGGCCGATGTGGTTCTGGCACATCTCCAGGCCAGAGGTGGCCACGCCGCCGGCGTTGGCCGCCTTACCCGGGCCGAAGAGCACCCCGTTCTCGATGAGGAGCTGCACCGCCTCGGGCGTGGAGGGCATGTTGGCGCCCTCGGACACGGCGATGACGCCGTGGTCGAGCAACGCACGGGCATCCTGCTTGTCCAATTCGTTCTGGGTGGCGCAGGGCATGGCGATCTGGCAGGGGGCCTTCCAAGGCCTCTGTCCCTTCCAGTACTCGCACCCGAACTCCTCGGCATATTCGAGGATGCGCCCCCTCTTGACGTTCTTGAGCTCCATCACGAACTCCCACTTCTTGGCGTCGATGCCTGACGGGTCGTGGACGGTGCCGTCTGAATCGGAGAGGGTGACCACCTTGCCGCCCAGCTGCGTGACCTTCTGCACCGCGAACTGGGCGACGTTCCCAGACCCGGAGATGGCCACGGCCTTGCCCTTCATCGACTCCTTCTTCGTCTTTAGCATCTCCTCGCAGAAGTAGCTGCACCCATAACCTGTGGCCTGGGGCCGCATCAGCGAACCGCCCCAATTGAAGCCCTTTCCTGTGAGCACGGACTCGAAGCGGTTGGTGATCTTGCGGTACTGCCCGAAGAGGAAGCCTATCTCACGGCCTCCCACGCCTATGTCCCCCGCCGGGACGTCGGTGTTGGGCCCTATGTGCCTGTAGAGCTCGTTCATGAAGCTCTGGCAGAACCTCATGACCTCGGCATCGCTCTTGCCCTTCGGATCGAAGTCCGACCCACCCTTGCCGCCGCCCATGGGCAGCCCTGTCAGTGAGTTCTTGAAAATCTGCTCGAAGCCCAGGAACTTGAGGATCCCCAGGTTAACCGAAGGGTGGAAGCGCAGCCCCCCCTTGTAGGGGCCGATGGCGCTGTTGAACTGCACCCTATATCCCTTGTTGACCTGGACCTCCCCCTTGTCGTCGGTCCAGGCCACGCGGAACAATATGACCCGCTCGGGCTCGACTATCCTCCTGAGGATGTTGGCCTTGGCATACTCGGGCTTGGCCTTGAGGACCGGGTCCAGCGATTCCAGGACCTCCTTTACGGCCTGATGGAACTCCTTCTCACCAGGGTTCTTGGCGATGGTTTCTTGAATGATGTCGATCGTCTGCATGTTCCCGCTTCCTCCCTAGGGACATATATGTCCGAACACGGGCAATTGGGGATGCGCTGGTGCGGTTTAAGATGCTTG
>JALOTM010000224.1 GCA_025457905.1 Methanomassiliicoccales archaeon | reverse complement strand
CCGCTCCCGTGCACTCGAAGGCGTGGTCGATCACCGGGACCTTCAGGGCGGCGCGAGGCCAGACCCCCTGCACCACGGACCAGCAGCAGGCCGGGGAGTTGATGATGGTCCTGGGGCCCAATGCCTTCAGGCAGAACCGGGAGAGGAGCGTGGCTCCGCATCCAGCGCAGCCGGAGTGCCCCCTGCTCAGGTACTCGTCCTTGGGGATCGTGAACTTGGCCATCCTACCACCTCAGGCTTCCGTCTTTGAGGCCCACCCAATCGACCTCCCTCTGCATGGAGCCGCTGCGATGGATGCTCAGCAGGTCCTCGAACATCTTCTCGAACTCCGCCTCGGTCACGTCCCTCCCGCCCAGCCCTCCTATGTAGCCCTTGACCTTCACGTCCGGGGCCAGGGGGAACAGGGCGTTGCGCACCTCCCCGTATATCGCGCCGCCTTGGGCGAAGGTGTAGCTGCGGTCGAAAACCCCTATGGTCCTGGAGACCTCCGCCAGGCGCAGAAGCTCCTCGGTGGGGAAGGGCCGGAAGACGCGCATCTTGGCGACGCCCACCCTCTTGCCGCGCTCGCGCATGCGGTCCGCGGCCACCTTGGCGGTACCTGCGGCGGAGCCCGCGACCACCAGTGCCACGTCCGCGTCCTCGCAGCGGTAGGGCTCGATCAGGCTGGCGTAGTCGCGTCCGAAGGCCTTGCGGAAGGCCGTGCCGGCCTCCACCAACTTCTTCTTGGCCTTCTCCATGGCCAGGTAGTTGTTGTAGCGGAACTCCATGGCCCAGTCCGGCATCACCAGGCTGCCGTAGCGCCGCGGCTTGCGGAAGTTGACCTTGACATCGGGGTTGAAGGGATGCAGGTAGAAGTCCACCTCCTCGATGGCCGGGACGTCCACCTTCTCGAAGGTGTGCGAGAGGATGAAGCCGTCCTCGATGGACATGGCCGGGAGCATGACCTCCTTGTCCTCTGCCACACGGTAGGCGATGAGGATGAGGTCCAGGGTCTCCTGGTTGTTCTCGCAGAAGAACTGCATCCAGCCCGTGTCCCTCTCCCCCATGACGTCCATATGGTCCGTCCAGATGTTCCACGGAGGGCCCAATGCGCGCGAGACCACGGGCATGACTATCGGCCGGCGGGCTCCTGCTGCCCAGAACAGCATCTCGTGCATCAGCGCCAGGCCCTGCGAGGACGTGGCCGTGAAGGTCCTGGCGCCCACGTAGGAGGCCCCGATGAGGGCGGCCATGGCGCTGTGCTCGCTCTCCACCTTGATGTACTTGGCCTTGATCTCGTCGTTGGCCACCATCTCCGCCAGCTTCTCGGAGATGGAGGTCTGCGGCGTTATCGGGTAGGCGGCGATCACCTCCACCCGGGCCAGCATGGCGCCCTTGGCCGCGGCGGCGTTGCCGGTCATGAGGTCTAGCATATTGTGTCCTCCCTGACCATGGTGATGGCCCCCGTGGGGCACTCGTTGGAACATATACCGCAGCCCTTGCAATGGTCCAGGTCCACCTTGGGGTGGTCGCCCTCCTCCCTGACCTCTATGCTCAGGTCAGGGCAGAACTTCCAGCAGGTGTAGCAGCGGGTGCACTTCTTGGTGTCTATGACCGGGCGGAAGGTGCGCCACGTCCCGGTTCGGACGCTCTCGGTGGTCTGCAGGCTGTAGCTCGATTGGGGCAGGTCGCGGTAGGTCTCCATCTCACCATTCCCCCTTGACGCTCTCGTAGGCCTCTCGGGCCGCGGCGGCGTTCTCCTCCCGGTTGCCGGGGGAGGCCTTCATGATGCTCTCGATGACCGCCTCCAGGGGAACCTGGGGGCATATCTTGGAGAAGGCCCCTATGATGGCTGTGTTCACGATGGGGGCGTTCTCCGAGCCCAGGCCGTGACGGAGCGCGATGCTGGTCGCGTCCACGGTGGCCACGCGCGACCACTTGACGCCGCGCACGTCGCATCCCTCCTTCGCGGTGTTTATCAGCACCGCCCCGTCCGGCTTGAGGCCCTGCAGGACGTTGGTCATGCCCACCAGGTCCGAGTCGAGCACCACCACGTAATCAGGGAAATAGATCTCGGAATGGGTGCGTATGGGCTTGAGGTCGATGCGGCAGAAGGCGGTGACCGGCGCCCCCCTTCGCTCCACGCCGAAGAAGGGGAAGGCGGCCGCGTGCAGTCGGTTCATGACCGCTGCCCTCGCTAGCAGCTCGGACGCCACCACCGCTCCCTGCCCTCCCCTTCCATGGAATCGGATCTCGATCATGAGCAGCTCCGAGTGACTCTAGGCTTTCTGCGTATATATTCTTCATCGGCCAGCGTGCCAAGGGCTAGCAATAGGCAAAGACCAAAACGCTATATGCATCGGGCGGCCTTCGTCATGGGATGAGCCTGCACAGCCTCACCTTCCGCGCCTTCTGCCAGGCCACCGAGGACGAGGGGAAGGTCCAGAGGGCGCTGCTCTTCGCCTCCGGGGGGAAGGAGGAGGATGTGGAACGGACCAAGTGCGAGGGCTACCACGGGAACCCCATCGTCATCCTGGACGTGACCATCTCCTCGGCCCGGGCCATTAGGTCGGTGTTCCAGCGCCTGTCCGCCCAAGACCGTGGATCAATGCTGGGGGACCTGGAGCGGAG
>JALOTM010000223.1 GCA_025457905.1 Methanomassiliicoccales archaeon | reverse complement strand
GCGCGCGGCGTACGTGGCCTTGTCCGTATCCTTGCCGCAGACCAGGCACTTGGCGTGGAGCTCCTCCTTGTTGTAAGGCGTCCCGAGGATCTTCAGCTCCGTTCGCGTCTCGATCTCCCGGCCACACTGCTCCGAGCCGCACCATCCGAACCTGAGTATCTTCTTCGGGGGGTTGTCCAGCGAATCGATGGTCACCACCGCCGAGGACAGCCTCCTCCAGGCGGAGGCGTTCATGTCCTCCATGATCCTGGCGAGCATGGCCTTGATGTCGTCCACCACCGTGGCCCTGAGGAAGGAGCCCTTAGAGCCGTCATGGCGGATAGCATAGCAGACCTTGCCCTCGGCCATGTCCCTCTGCCCCAGCTCCAGGCGCAGGGGCACGCCCTTTATCTCCCAGTTGTAGAACTTGCTGCCCGGCCTCTCGTCCTTGTCGTCCAGGTGCACCCTGATCCCGGCCTTGGACAGGTCCTCCTTGAGCTGCCTGGCGGCCGCGGCCACCTCCTCCACCTTCCCCTTGGCCAGGATGGGGATGATGACCACTTGGATCGGCGCCACGTCCGGGGGCAGCACCAGCCCCTTGTCGTCGCCGTGGAAGGCCACGGTGCATCCGACCAGGCGCTCGCTCATCCCGTAGGTGGTCTGGTGCACGTGCTTCAGGGTCCCGTCCACGTCCTCGTACTTGATCTCGAAGGGCCGGGAGAAGTTCTCGCGGTAGTGGTGGATGGAGCCGAGCTGCAGGGACCTGCCCTCCAGCAGGGGGCAGTCCACTCCCACGGTGTAGTAGGCGCCGGGGAACTTGTCCCACTCCGTTCGCACCAGCAGGAAGTAGGGGAGCGCCAGTCGCCTCATGACCTTCTGCAGGATGACGAAGTCCTCCTCCACCTGGCGCTGCGCGTCCTCCTCGGTGGTGTGGCAGGTGTGCGACTCGAAGAAATGGATTTCGCGCACCCGGATGAAGGCCCGCGTCATCTTGGTCTCGTAGCGGAAGGTGTTGACGATCTGGTATGTCTTGAGCGGAAGGTCCGAGTGGGAGCGCACCCAGAGCGCGAAGATGGGGTACATGGCCGTCTCCGAGGTGGGCCGCAGGCACATGCGGATGTCCAGCTCGTTAAGGCCGGCATGCGTGACCCAGTACACCTCCGAGTCGAAGCCCTTGATGTGGTCCTTCTCCTTCTTGAACTCCGTCTCCGGGATGAGCAGGGGGAAGCAGACCTCGTCGTGGCCGGTGGCATCGAGCTCCGCGCGGATGAACTCGTCGGTCATGCGCATGATCTTCCAGCCGTAGGGCGTCCAGACGTTCATGCCCTTGATGGGGTAGCGCTTGTCCGTGAGATTGGCCAGCTCCACTATCTCGTTGTACCACTCGCTGAAATCCTCGGATTTCTTGACGACCATTGTATGCACCAGGGCGGTTTGGGAATGCGCTTTCCCACTTATATCCTTTGAAAGGCTGTCGATGACGATATTGGATCAAGGAAAAGATGCCACTGGGCTCAGAGCGCCTGCGCCACCACCTTGGCCAGGGATATCTCCGAGACCTCGCTCTCGAGGGTGTTAGTGGAGACCACCCTGTCGCACACGCCCTTGAGCTTGGAGATGGCGCCTCCCGTGAACAGGCCGTGCGTGCAGGACGCGTACACCTTCTTGGCCCCTAGTCGCTTGAGCTCGTTCGTGGCCGCGACGATAGTGCCTCCGGTGGAGATGATGTCGTCCACAATGAGCACCGTCCTGCCGCGCGCGTCCACTTGGCTGGGCGATATCCTCACCTCGGTGCCGCTTATCCTGGTCTTGAGCAGGTGGTCGCTCTCGCAGCCGATGACCTTCGCGGTCTCCCGGGCCCTCGTGGCCGCCCCCGCGTCCGGGCCGAGCACCAGGTCGATGCCCGCGCTGGAGAAGAACTCCCCGATGGCCGGCGCCGCCTTCAGGTCCTTGGCCGGGGCGCGCGCGAACCATTCCAGGACGTCGGGCTTGTGGAGATCTATGGTCAGCAGCCGGTCCATCTCCATCTCCAGATGGCGGAGCATGACCTTGGCGCTCAGCGCCTCCCCGGGATTGAAGCGGCGGTCCTGGCGGGCGTAACCGAAGTAGGGGATGACGCAGGTGATCTTATCCGCGCCCAGGCCCCTGGCCGCGTCTAGTAGCAATAGGAGCTCCACCAGGTTCTGGTCGGGGTAGGTGTTCTGCACCAGCACCACCTCCTTGTCCATGGCCTGGCGCTCGATGCGCACATAGGCCTCGCCGTCCGGGAACCTCTTGGTCGTGGCCTGGACGAACTCCGCTCCCATGACTAGGGAGAGGTCCTGAGCGAGCGACTTGGAGGTCGAGCCGCAGAGAATCATCATCTTCCAGGGAATCCCCATGCTGGACTTAAAGGATTTGGGGCTATCGGCCCCATGGAATGGGCGCGAGCGGCCCCTCTTCATACCATAATACCTCCAACCATACAGCGTCAATGCCCGGGGTCGGTCCATCCCTGTCGCAATATATTTATCCCATCCGCTGGATATCATCCGCTGGGATGGGCATGCAAACCGATTCTTCCGTGGAAGCTCCAGCTGTCTCCAGCGCAGCCGAGGTCCACATAGAACCAGCGCCGCCAGCCGCGACCAACAAC
>JALOTM010000222.1 GCA_025457905.1 Methanomassiliicoccales archaeon | reverse complement strand
AAGCTCACGGTGGCGCGCTTATGGCACATGACGCATAAGGTCAACAGGTTGGACGGATGGTCCCCGCCCCCCTCCCTCCGGGGCACGATGTGATGCACTTCCGTGAGCCACGCGGGGACGCGGCTCAGGTCCTTGCCGCAGGAACGGCAGCGGTGGCCGTCGCGAGCGACGACCCTCGTCCTCACGGACCGCCACATGCCCGCCCTCATGGGCGCGGGAAGGTGCCTCCCTGCGATGGCCGTGTCGTTCGGTGGCCTTCCCGGCCTGGCGCGGAACGCCTCCTCCACCGCCCTCCGGGTCTCGCAGCGCAGGCAGTCGGCGACGTACCGGTGCCTTCCCCCGCAGGTGGGGCATCGCTCCGCCACGGACGCGCGCAGACGGCAGATCTGCAGGTGGACGTCGTGCCGCCAAGCCCTGTGCGGGCAGGAGGCGGACGACCCCTCGTCGCAGACGAAGAAGCAGGGGGCGCAAAGGCCCTCCATCTGCCAGAGGTACAGCGGCCTGAGGCAGAGCGAGGAGCGGCAGGGCCTCTCCTGGAAATGGCACCCCATCATGACCCAGGTATCTGTCGCAGGGGCGATAACCGTTGCCCCCAGTTCGCCGAATCTGCCCGGGTCTCTCGGTCCCTGACCACGCAGGAGACGGCAAAACTGCTACACGTTGTCGCAAAGCATTTTATGCTCACGGACCAGACTATCTCTCGGAGGTGGAGATGTGCCGAGGGTCAACTATTTCGAGATCAACGCCGACGACCCTGACAGGGCCATGCGCTTCTATCGCGAGGTCTTCGGGTGGAGGTTCGAGCGCTGGAAGGGTCCCTTCGAATACTACCTGGCCAGGACCGGTGATGCCAAGGAGGAGGGGATCGACGGCGGCATCATGCGCCGCACCGATCCCCGGGCCATGGTGGTCAACTACATCGAGGTGGAGGATGTGGACGAGCTGCTCCGGAAGATTGTCACCCACGGGGGGAAGGTGGTGCAGCCGCGGACCCCGGTGCCGGGCCTGGGCTATGTCATCATGTTCCATGACACGGAGGGGAACCTGTTCGGGGCCATGCAGGAGGACAGCTCCGTCAGGTGATCAGCTGAGGACGATGCCCACTGGGCAGTGGTCGGAGCCCTGCACCTGGTCAAGGATGAAGGCGTCCTTCAGGCGGGGGCGGAGCCCGGCCGTGATGTAGAAATAGTCGATGCGCCAGCCTACGTTCCTCTCCCTGGCTCGTGTCTTTATGTCCCACCAGCTGTACCTGCCCGGGGAAGGGTCCACCTCTCGGAAGGTGTCGATGAGCCCCGCTCCCACGAATCGGTCCAGCCATTCACGCTCCTGAGGCAGGAAGCCCGAGACCTTGGAGTTCTCCCTGGGCCGGGCCAGGTCGATCTCCTTGTGGGCGGTGTTCACGTCCCCGCAGACCACCAGCTGCCTGCCCTCCGCCATCAGGGACTGGGCCTTGCGCAGGAAGGCGGCATAGAAGCCGAGCTTGAAGTCCAACCTCTCCCTGGAGGCCTTGCCGTTGGGGAAGTAGATGTTCATGAGCACGAAGTCCGGATAGTGCGCCAGGATGGCGCGGCCCTCCCCATCGAACTCATCCTCCCCCAGCCCGTACTCCACCTTCCTGGGCCGCTTCTTTGTATAGAGGCCCACGCCGCTCCATCCCCTGTCCTCGTCCCGCTCGGGCGAGGCGAGGTAGAACCTGTAGCCTGGGGGCCTCACGAGCTCCTGCGGCAGGTCCTCGATCCTGGCCTTCGCCTCTTGCACGCACAGGACGTCCGCGCCGTCCCTGCCCATGAAATCCAAGAACCCCTTCCTGTGCGCGGCCCTCAGCCCGTTGACGTTCCAGCACACCAACCTCATCGTATCATGACCGAATCCTCGGCCGAGCCCTTGATTCTTCCTCCCATCGGTCCAGGCCTTGGCAACCCTGAAATAACCCGCGGAGGAATCACCTCACGGTAACTTGAGCGAACCTGGCCCGAGCCCGAGCGAGGAGGGCGGATGGCGGGACACCTGCGACACCGAGAGCCCTAGCCTGCGCTGCTACTTCACCTGGTTCGAGAGGGTCCCTCCCCCGGTACGGCGCGGGGTGAAGCTGGCCATCCCCTTCCTCGCCTTGTTGGCCATGCTCCTGCTGCCTCTGGCCGTGGCCCTGGAGGTCAAGGCCACCCTGGCCGTGTTCGTCTGCGTGGCCTTGCTCTGGACCCTCGAGCCCGTGCCCCTGGCGGTCACCGCCCTCCTCGTGCCGGTTCTCCTGGTCTCCTTGGGGGTGGCCACCCCCGCCCAGTCCCTGGAGCCGTTCGCGGACCCCATCGTCTACCTGCTGATGGGCGGCCTGATCATCGCCGAGGCCTTCCACATCAACGGCCTCGACCGAAGGCTGGCCTTCTACCTGGTAGCGAGGATGGGAGGGGACGTCAGGAAAGCCCTCTTGGCCATGATGCTGGTGACCGCCCTGCTCTCCATGTGGATGTCCAACACTGCCGCCATCGCCCTGCTCCTGCCGGTGGCGGTGGGCGTGGCCTCCAAGGTCGTGGGCGACCGTCCCCGGGTCCTGGCCGCCTTCCTGCTGGGCATGGGCATGGCCGGTCTCTTCGGGGGCATGGCCACCATCACCGGCTC
>JALOTM010000221.1 GCA_025457905.1 Methanomassiliicoccales archaeon | reverse complement strand
GCTGGACATATGAAGGGTGTATCTGGTGCCGTTGACATCCAGGTAGATGTTGGTGGTCGTGTCCTGCAGCTCTTGCCCGCCCTTGTGCGTCATGTTGATCTGGATGATATCATAAGGAGAGCCTTCGATGTAACGTACGCTGGGGGTGAAGTCGGCATAGGCCCCCTCGTTCGGCGCGGGCATGGAGACGACGAACATCATGATGCTCGAGAAGAGCGTGACGGTGATGCCTAGGATCAGGATGTTCCCGATTATGTCCGAAACACCCTTTCTGCTCTTGCGAAGCTTGCGATTATAGTTACCCATCCGAGTACCTCCGAAACATCGAGGGAGCTTTGGCTCCGTGAATATGAAGTTACCCCTGGCTGAATATATAATCGTTATGTGGTAATTACCTAGGCGCGAAGCGTCCAGGCATCATTCTCCGTTCCGATACCGATGAAATGCACCGCCGGGGCGGGGTGGTATTCGGTGCGGCTAGCATTATCTGGATTGAGACCACTAAAGCAAAGTTGATATCGCACGCAAGGGAGTTGCCACTGCATGCCACCGCTCCCCCCGAGGGACCGAGCGCTGCTGCACTTCCTCGACTCCCGGGCCCATCTAGCGCAAGGCCCGGGCGAGGCTTTGACGCAGCAGGGGACCGCCCGGGCCCTCGACATGAACCGCACCCATATAACCAGGGTGCTCAAGCCCTTGGTGGACCAAGGCCTTCTAGAGGCCAGGAAGGGCCGGCTGGAGGGTGGGGAGAGGAAGCTCACCTACTACGTCCTCACGCCCCTGGGCCTCTCCAAGGCCAAGGAGATTGTGGCCATCATCGGCGAGGAGAGGCTGGAGGTGGTCCAGGGAGGCCGGAGGACGAGCATGACCGTAGCTCAGGCCCTGGCCTCCTTCCCGGGCACGGGGACGCTCCAAGCGGCCGATGCCATAGGGGGCGGGCTCAAGCCCACGTCCGCCGGCGGCAGGCTGATCGATTCCCGGACCGACCTTTCGTTGCGGCACTTCCATGGGCGGGGAGAGCAGCTCGCCAAGGCGTCCGCGTTCATCGCCTCGGAGGCCCTGGTGCTCGCCGTCTACGCCAACCATGGCTACGGCTCCTCCACCTTCCTGCGCAAGGTGGCCGTGGACCTCTTCCCCGGGCCGGTGCTGTGGCATGACCTTGCCACGGACGGCGGGGCGGACGCCCTGGGCGCTCGCCTGCAGTCCTTCGCGGCCAAGCTGGGCCTGGAAGGCTTGGCGGGGCTCAGGGAGGAGCCGGCCCTGATCTGCCTGGACAACTACCGGGACGTGGGCGAGGCGGTGGTGGACATGCTCATGGAGCTGATAGCCCAGCTCTCGGGCGGAAGGTCCAAGCTGGCCGTGGCCATGAGGGAGGAGACGCCCTCCTATGAGCGCTTCTACCTTCGCCCGGACGTGGTGGCCGGCAAGGTCGCGGAGGTGCACCTGCACCGCTTCGACGAGGCCACGGCCAAGAAGATGATCGGCGAGGACATCGACGATGAGGCCTTCCAGTTGATCTACATGCTCACTCGCGGCCAGCCACTGGCGCTGGCGGCGGTCCGGGACGGGGACGAGGAGGAGCTGCGCCGCCTCCGCCTCAGCGAGGAGGTTCGCTTCCTCATGTACCTGAGGACCAGGAGAAAGGGCAAATAGCCCCTGACGCACATCGAGGGGCGTGCGCCCTGAGCATCTCATGTACATCCTCGCCGCAGCCTTCGTGGCGGCGGCGGTGGTCGTCTCCTACTTCCTCCATTACCAGATGGTGGGCATCATCCTGTTCATCATGGGGGTGCTGACCTTCATACTGCCCTCGATGAGGGGGCCGCGCAGGAGCTAGAACTCGATCCCCGGCCTGGCCTCGACCCCTTGGTCGTAGGGGTGCTTGACCATGCGCATCTCCGTCACCAGGTCGGCCTCGTCCAGGAAGGCCTGTGGCGCGTTCCGGCCGGTGAGCACCACCTCCACCTCCCCCCTGGAGCGCACCGCCTCGAGCACCTCCTCCGGGCCGAGAAGCCCGAAGTCAACGGCCACGTTGACCTCGTCCAGAATCACCAGGTCGAACCGCCCCGAGGTGAGCGCCTCCTTGGCCTTCTCCAGGCCCGCGCGCGCCCTCTCCGCGTCCTCCTTGCGGTGCCTGCCCTTCCTCACGAAGTGCTCGCCCCCGAATTGCATAAGGTCGATGCCGGCCAGCCTCCTGACCGCCTGCACCTCGCCGTAGTCCTCGCCCAGCTTCAGGAACTGGATGATGCACACCCTCAGGCCCCGGCCCCAGGCCCTGAGGGCCAGGCCGAAGGCTGCCGTGCTCTTTCCCTTGCCCTCCCCGGTGTACACCTGGACAAGCCCTAGCGAAGACATGGTCCCCGGGCCTCCATGCCCTCCGGGATAGAAGAACTGTGCGCCCGATAGCCATTTATGCCGAGCTGAGGATGGAGAGGCGTGCTCGAGATAGAGGTGAAGGCCCCCTGCCCCGACCTGGCGGGCCTGGAGGCGCGGCTGCGTTCGATGGGTGCCAGGGACTTCGGGAGGATGTTGCAGTCGGACGTCTACTACTCGCATCCCGGCAGGGACTTCGGGGAGACGGACGAGGCCCTGCGCGTGCGCCAGGAGAACGACCTG
>JALOTM010000220.1 GCA_025457905.1 Methanomassiliicoccales archaeon | reverse complement strand
TGCGGAGAATGGTGCGGCAGAAAAAAGGCTTACCAGTCGTGGCGGGGCACGAGCTGACGACCGAGCTGGGCATACTGGAGAGGACGGTCACTTCTGTGCTCAACGCCAAGCTGCTGCCGATCATCGACTCCTTCCTGACCGGGATGGAGGCCACCCTCGAGGCCAAGGGCGTCAGGGCCATGACCATGGTCTTCCGCGGGGACGGGACCCTCATGAGCCTATCGAAGGCGAGGGAGCGTCCGGTCGAGACCATCCTCTCCGGTCCCGCCGCCAGCCTGATGGGAGGGAGAGCGCTCTCCAAAAGAGAGAGCTGCATCGTGGTCGACATCGGAGGCACGAGCACGGACATCGCCTACCTGGACCAGGGGTTCCCCCGCATGGGTAAGGAGGGAGCGATCGTGGGCCATTGGAGGACCAGGGTCCGAGCCATCGACATCTGGACCTCGGGATTGGGCGGCGACTCCCGCCTGGAGATGGAAGAGGGGAGGATCATCATCGGGCCCGACCGGGTCCTGCCGTTGGAGGTCGCAGCAATGGAGCACCCCTCCTTGCTTGGCAGCATGGAGGCCTCCCGGGAGCTCGACTTCCTGATCGCCTTCCCCCGGGACCCGAGCAAGCTGCCCGAGAACGAGCGCCGGGTCTTTGATGAGGTGAGAGCCAGGGGGCCGATCACACTGAGGGACCTGATGGATGGCATCGATGGTGTTTACCTTGTGCCTGATTACGTCCGCCGCCTCAAGGCGAAGAGCTACCTCATCTCCACTGGCCTAACGCCAACGGACGTCCTCAATGTGGCAGGAAGGTACAGGCACGGCGATGAGAGGGCGGCGTCCTTGGCCGTGGCCATAATGTCCGAGAGGCATGGCATGAGCAAGGATGATTTCGTGGGCTCTTTCATGAAGGCCATGGGGTCCAGGGTGGCGGAGGAGGTGCTCAGGAAGGCGGTGATGGATGCCTCGGGGGAGGTCCCTTCCGGCAAGGCCTCGTCCTTCATCCTTGACAACATTACCGGAATGGCCGCCTATGCCGGCCTCAAGCTCTCTTCCAGGCTGGACCGACCGATTGTGGCCATCGGCGCCCCGGCGCACGTCTACGTACCCCTGGCATCCGAAATACTCGGTGCCGAGGTCATCATCCCTCATGACCACGACGTGGGGAACGCGGTCGGGGCAGTGTGTAGCCTGATCTCCGAGAGCGTGGAAGTACAGATCCACAAGCGCGACAACATCTTCTACGTCTATATCCCGGACCGGGCGCCCATCGAGGTTGAGAGGTTGGAACAGGCCATGTATGCCGCCAAGGATGGAGCCGCCAAGTACGTCCGTAAGAAGGTCGAGGAATCAGGGGGTACAGGTATCGATGTCCTGGTGGAAGTGGAGATGAAGAAGTGCCGCACCGGGGTGAGGACGGTACGGGAGCTGCTCAACTGGGTGGAGGTCAGGGCCAGGGCAACTGGCAAGCCTACAATCGTTGATGGACTGACGAAAGGTTAATGTATGCACATGACCTTTGGCGACCAAGCACTCTTTATATGGTGTTAAGAACAAATGGAGGAAGATTAGGATGTCGACTATGACCCCGAAGGACCGGGTGCTATCTGCACTCGCTCGCAAGCATCTCGACAGGCCCCCGGCCGTCTGCTTCACGCAGATCGCCACCGTCGACGCCATGGAGGCCGTGAAGGTCTACTGGCCGGACGCCCACACCGACCCCGCCAAGATGGCAGAGCTCGCCGCCGCCCCCAACAAGGTCTGGGGAGTGGAGTGCGTAAGGCTGCCATACTGCCTTACCGTGGAGGCCGAGGTAATGGGCTGCCGTGTGGACCTGGGCAAGATGGACAGGACCCCCATGGTGAAGTCCCACGCCGTGGACGAGAACACCATCCCCGACGAGCTGCCCTCTGGTGCGGCATTCCGCGGTAGGATCCCCGCGGTGGTCGAGGGCGTGAAGATCGCCAAGGCCAAGTACGGCAAGGAGTTCCCCATCATCGCAGGCACCACTGGCCCGTTCACCATCGCCGGCCACATGGTCGGGACCGAGAACCTCCTGCTCTGGATCGTCACCAACCCCGAGGCCGTGCACAAGGCCCTCAAGGTTGCCACCAAGCTGGAGAAGGCCTACATCGACCAGCTGGCCAAGGCTGGCGCGGACGTCATCGTCATGAGCGACCCCTCAGCCTCCACCGACATGCTTTCCGGGGAGATGTTCGACGAGTACGCCAAGCCCTACATCAAGGACTCCTTCTCATTGCATGGGGACTCCAAGACCGTCCTGCACATCTGCGGTGACACCACCATCCTGCTGGACCACATGATCGAGACCGGCGTTGCCGGCTTGAGCATCGAGGAGAAGGTGCAGCCGGAGAAGGCGGTGGAGATCGTCAACAACCGCGCTGCCCTCATCGGCAACATCGGTGTCGTGCGCCCGCTGCTGCAGGGAACCCCTGACGATGTCAGGCTGGACGCCACCCGCGTCATCTGAAGCATCGAGCGAGGGCTCTGTGGTACCCTCGCATCAATGTTCCTTGTCGTCCCATTCCCTATAGCGGTAGGCGCCGTCTGGCACGGTCAGCTCGAACCTTATGCCCTTGCCGTACTCCCCGATCTCCCTGACCTTGATGCCGGTGACGTTCAGGATGAGCCTCACCAGGAATAGCCCAAGGCCGGTGTTCTTGCCGAAACCGCGCTCGAAGATGCGCTCCTTGTCCTCGTCCCGGACCCCCACTCCATTGTCCTCGTAGATAACCAGCAGCGAGTCCCCTTCCCGGCAGCAGGAAACGGAGACCCGGGTCGCCCCCTCGCCATGGCGGATGGTGTTGTCGAGCAGGTTGTAGAAGACCTTCTCCATCATCGGGTCGCCCAGGACCTCCAGGCCGGCAAGGTCCACGGACACGTCCACCTGTCCGATCTCCAGGTTGGTGAGGGCACGGTCCAGCAGCTCCTCCACGGTCTGCCATTTGGGCGCGGTCGTTCCCAGGCGCTGGAAGTCGCGGGTGAACAGGATCTGCGTGCGGATGTTCCGCGTGGCCCGCTCCACCTTGTCCATGTAGTCGATGAGCTTCTGGTCCTTGAGCGCCGCCCTCACAAGGTCGGAGTAGCCCCGTATGACCATCAGTTGGTTGAGCACATCATGGCGGGTGATGCTGCTGAGCAGGTTGAGGGATTCATTGGCCTCCTTCAATGCCCGCTCCACCTTCCTCCGCTCGGTCGTGTCCCGGGCGATGCTGCATATGCCCACCACCTTCCCGAGGTCGTCCTTGAGGGGGGCCTTCACGATGCCGAAGTTGCGGGCGTCCTCCCCGATCCTCCAGACCGCCTCGACTTCCAGGGTCCTACCCTCCAGCACATCAAGGTCAGAGCGCGCGTTGGCCTCCGCCGTCTCGCCGCCCATGATGTCCTCGTCGCGCATGCCAATCAGCTCGACCGTGGGCAGGTGGAAAAGGCGCCCCATGGCGTCGTTGGCCATGATGTAGCGGCCGTCCAAGCCTTTGACGAAGATGACGTCCTCGGCGCTGTTGATGATGGACTTGAGCTCGCGCTCCGATTCGTTCAGGGCGATTTCGGCCCGCGTCCTTTCGGTGACGTCGCGGAACGACCAGATCCTCCCTGCCGCCTGATCGTCCAGGAAGAAGGGCTGCGAGTAGCGCTCGAAGAAGCGCCCGTCCTTGAACTCGATGCGATCGAAGCTGGTCAGCTTCGGGTCGGAGTAGAGCTGGCGCACCTTGGAGAAGAAGGCGTCAGGGTGCTTGAGCTGGTCGGTGACGAACTCCAGCATCC
>JALOTM010000219.1 GCA_025457905.1 Methanomassiliicoccales archaeon | reverse complement strand
TCGATCATGGTGAACCACGCCACGGTGCAGAAGTTGGGCCTTCCCTCCACGTTCGCCCCTACCAGGCATACAGGGATGGCCATGGGCGGCATGACCTTCCCCAGTTTCTCCTTCGTCATCCTGCTCCCACGGGGTCATCGCCCTTCCAAGAAAAAAGCCCTCGCGCCCATGCGACCGAACCGACGGCAGGGCGGCGCACCTGTTCCCTATAGTGAAAAATCCCTCAGGATTTCATGGAACAGGGCGCTCTTGCCCTTAAGGGTCAAGGCACAGCCCTTGAATGGTGAGGGTGTAGGTTGAAAAAATAAAAGATTAGCGGAAAGGTACCTAGTACCTGTCCCGCTTCGGCTTGTGCTTCTGGTAGCACTCCCTGCAATAAACCGGCCTGCCCTCGGTCGGCTTGAATGGAACCTGGGTCTGCTGTCCGCAGTCGGAACAAGTCACATCGTGCATCTCGCGCGGGCCGTCGTCTCGCCTTCCGCCTCTATATCCACCGCTTCTCGGTTTTCCGTACATTACTAATCTACCTATGTTGGCTATATTCCCCGTCATCCAGACGTAACCGGAGGATCGCTCCTCCGACCCGTTTAGATGGTTAGGAATGGTTGCTCAATATAAACTGGGGGTATTTAATATGTTGCAGTAAGCTCTCGCTCCCAAGCACTTCTCGTAAATCATTCCAGATGAGCGATACATGCCGAGTGCGCGCACGGCCCGTGCTAGCTCTCCTCACCAAAAGGACATTACGCCCGGGGACGAATGATTCCCATCATGGTATCGCGCCGCGCCACCTCCGTGCAGTATTCCGCCATCCGAGAGGTCTTCGACAGGGCCCCCAAGGACGCGCTGAACATGGGCATAGGGGAGCCGGACTTCGGGCCCCCCGAGAGCCTGAGGCGGGGCCTGCAGGAGGCGATACGGCGTGGCCTGTACCGGTACGGACCCACCAAGGGGCTGCCAGAGCTCCGCCAGGGCATTGCGGACATGCTGCGTTCACGCGCCCCTGGCATTACAGCCGACAACATCATGGTCACCTGCGGGGCCACTCAAGGGGTGATGACTTCCTTCCAAGCCCTCTTCGACCCTTCCAGCGAGGTCCTGGTCCCGGACCCGGGGTTCGTTCTCTATCCACCGGACGCGCTTCTCGTGGACGCCGAGCCGGTGCCCTATTATCTTTGGGAGGAGGACGGCTTCGAGCCACGACCCGACCAGGTGCAGAACCTGCTCTCTCCCCGGACCGACGGCATGGTGGTGAACAGCCCTGGGAATCCCACGGGCGGGGTCATCTCCAAGGGCACCGTCAAAGCCCTCGCCGAGCTGGCCGAGGATCATGGATTCATCATCATCTCCGACGAGGTCTACGATAACTTCGTCTATGAGGGCGAGCACGCCTCCTTCCTCCCCTATCTGGAAAATTCAGTGGTGGTCAACTCATTCTCCAAGTGCCTGGGGATTCCTGGATGGAGGATCGGATACCTGGTGGCGGACACCGGCATCATCGACCAGCTGGCCAAGGTCAGCTACTACGGCATCGCCTGCCCCTCCACGCCCATCCAGTACGCTGTGGCAATCGCCCTCGAGGAAATTGAGGACCACATGCGAGACCACCGCCGCGAGTACGACCGTCGCCGCAGGCTCATGGTGGAGACGCTGAACACCATCCCCGGCTTTCGGTGCGCGCCTCCCAAGGGTGCCTTCTATTGCTTCCCATCCTATGACCAGGATGCCTCCTGTCTGGAGCTGGCAAACCGCATCATATCCGCTGGCGTCATATGCATTCCGGGGTGCGCCTTCGGTGACGCCGGCGACGGCCACCTGCGCTTCTCCTATGCGGCCAGCCCCGAGGTGATCTCCAACGGCCTGGAGCGGGTGAGGTCGGTGGTGGAGGGGATGCCCAGGCTCTCCAGCGCCGCTTGCGGCCTAAGGAAGGGCAAGCCCTGCTGACTCTGCGGCGCGCGAAAGCAAATCTCAATAGCCTGCACTCCATTTCCGCGAGGTGAGTGCGCTGCGGGAGGCGCATCCTTGCAAGAGGGCGCGGAGCTCAAGGAGTCCAGGGAGAAGGAGCGAGTCATGCTGGAGATGAGGCTCGATGCGCTCGAGCACCGCCTAGGGCACCCCTTCGTCAGGAGGGAGCTGCTGCGCCAAGCTCTTACGCATTCCTCATATTCCGCCGAGAACAAGGGCAAGGAGCCCTACGAGCGGCTGGAGTTCCTGGGAGACCGGGTGCTGGAGCTCATGGCATGCGACCGCCTCTTCCGCGATCTGCCTGACGAGGGAGAGGGAGACCTGACCAAGCGTCTGGCTTGGCTCGTGGACGAGGAGTCCCTTACGGAGGTGGGCAGGGACCTGGGCCTGGAGGGATGCCTCCGCCTGGGCGGCTCTGTCGACCAAGGGCGCCTGCCTGAGAGCATCCTCGGGGACGCCGTGGAGGCGCTGGTCGGGGCCCTCTATCTCGACGGAGGGATGAAGGCTGCGGAGCGCTTCTTCCTCGCATGGATCTGGGATGGGGAGGTCCTTGGGGACGAGCCCCTGAAAGCGTCCCCGCTCAACCTCCTCCAGGAGACCTGCGATCGCCCCCGCCTCTACATATGCCATGCGATGCTAGATCTGGAAGGCAGGACCATGAGGCTCGAGAGGGAGGGTCGGAGCAAGAAACGCGCCAGAAGGGAGGCGGCCAGGGCCCTCCTCGAGGCGATGGGCACCTGCGATGGGCCGAGCTAATCCCTATGCCAGTTTAAATATCACGTACGCCCTCAGCATGCCAACGAGCAACGTCTCAGGAGTCATCGATATGATAGCCAAGAAATCATCATCCAAGGGTAAGGCGCCAGCCACGGCGGCGAAGAGGGCCCAGCCGAAGAAGACCGCGGCCAGCAAGGCCGCTCCCAAGGAGGAGAAGGAGCACGAGCATGGCGAGGCCTGCGGCTGTGTCTCTGCGACGGAGGAGCTATTCGGCAAGAACGGGGAGAGGTCCTATGCGCTCCGGGACCTGTGGTTCGAGGCCTTGGACGCTGCCGTGGAGGAGCAGGTAGCCCCTGAGCCAAACAAGCGCGAGATGCTCTTCCTAACCCTCTCCAACTCCATCTTCGACATGATGATGGACATACTCCCCGAGGAGCTGGCGGTGGCCCTGGCCGAGAACCTCGACGATTACCTGGCCGTCACCCTCATCAACAAGAAGTACAAGGTTGACCTGCTGAAGCAGTTCCAGGATGAGTTCCTCAAGGAGAAGGGCTCCAACTTCGACACCGAGGAGGCCCTCGCCAATGCCCTGGCCGAGTTCGAGGACAAGTTCTGGAACTCGCCCCGCAAGGACCTCGAGGGCAAGTCCCCCAACGCTGTGGTCGAGGCCGCCCTGAAGCACTACGACCTGCTCTAGGCCCGCGCCCCCGCGCTCGCCTACGGGCCGGGGGACAACGATTTATTGCCTGGAAAGTGCATCGAGCCAGCGATGGTGACGACTTCCGCGCCGGGCAAGGTAATATTGCTCGGCGAGCATGCCGTGGTGTTCGGTCAGCCCGCCATCGCTGTCGCCGTGGACATGCGCCTCCGCTGCCGTGCCCGACCTGGCACGTCCTTTGTCATGAACGGCGCCCCTCTCTCCCCCTCGCATCCCTACGTGCAGGGATGCATCGAGGGCTATTGGACCGGGGACCCCCTGGAGGTGGAGACGCACTCCGACATCCCGTCTGGGTCTGGGATGGGCTCGTCCGCAGCCGTAACCACCTCCCTACTTGCCGCCCTGGCCCTCCTGGGCAAGGGGCGCATCGACCAGGAGGGCATCGCCCGGCGCGCCTTCCAGGTAGAGTCCACGGTCCAAGGAAGGGCCAGCCCGATCGACACCTCCTGCTGCGCCCACGGCGCGGGCATCTTCGTGGACCGAACGCCCGGGGCGGACCTGCTATGGCACATCCAGAGGGACGCCAGGGAGTGGTTCATCCACCATCTGGCCGTACCTCGGCTGAGCCTGGTCATCGGATATACGGGCATCCATGCCCCGACCGGCCCCTTGGTGGCCAAGGTCAAGAGGTACGCTGACCGCACCACCTTCGCCAGGGACGTGATACAGGAGATCGGCTCGTTGGTCCTGGAGGGATCTCGCTGCCTCAAGGAAGGGGACCAGGAAGGCCTGGGAAGGCTGATGACCAAGGACCACAAGCTCCTGGCCATACTAGGGGTCTCACATCCGTCGCTG
>JALOTM010000022.1 GCA_025457905.1 Methanomassiliicoccales archaeon | reverse complement strand
CCGGTACAAATGCGCCTGCCATGGAATTGACGCGATACGGTCTTGCCACGGCCGAGACCGCCCCCCCCGGTCACCAAGGCCCATGCTTATATGGTAGCCGGGCCCCAATACCATCACCGGTTGCTATGGGCGTTCCATTGGTGCGCGATTACATGTCCCAGAAGAGGGAGAGGGTGGACCCGCAGGACGCGGTCATCAGCGCCATCGAGCTCATGGTGGAGAGGGACGTCGGCAGCGTGCTGGTCGTGGACAAGGACGAGAGGCTGGTGGGCATCTTCACCGAGCGCGACCTCCTGCGGCACTACCTCGAGGCCCAGTCCAAGTTCCTCTACCTGACGGTGGAGCAGGTGATGACCAGCCCCGTGCTCACCGTGCCCCCGAGCATGCCGCTGAGCGATGCCCTCGCCCTCATGGCGGAGAAGGACGTGCGCCACCTCCCCGTGGTCGACAAGCAGGGCAAGGTGGTGGGATATCTGACGTGGAAGAACCTCTTCCAGAGGTTCTCGGCCATGGTCCGGGAAGGCAGCCTCACGCGGCCAGATTGAGGCGAAGGCCTCACCAACACGGTTATTAATGGGCATCCTGGTTCGTGCCATCATGGTGCCAAGGACCTTCGCGGAGAAAGTGCTCTCAAGGGCCAGCGGCAAGGATGCCAGGACAGGGGACATCGTCACGGCCAGGATCGACCTGGCCATGTCCCATGAGAATTCGCTCCTGGTCCTCACGGCCTTCCGGGAGATGGGGGCGGGGCGCATCTGGGACCCTGAGAAGGTGGTGCTGCTCTTCGACCATCGCGTGCCCGCCAACACCGTGAAGGCCGCTGGGGGCCACAAGACGGTGCGGGACTTCGTCCGATCCTCGGGCATACCCAACTTCTACGACTTCCGCGAGGGGGTGTGCCATCAGGTGCTCCCGGAGAAGGGCCATGTGCTGCCGGGCATGCTGGTGGTGGGGACGGACTCGCACACCACCACCTATGGCGCGCTGGGCGCCTTCTCCACCGGCATAGGGGCCACGGAGATGGCCTCGGTCTGGGCCACGGGCGACCTGTGGCTCAGGGTGCCCGAGACCCTGCGTCTGGTGCTCCGAGGCCCACTGCCCGAGGGCACCTCGGCCAAGGACGTGTCCCTGAGGATCATCGGGGACCTGGGATCGGACGGCGCCGACTACCAGTGCGTCGAGTACACCGGACCGGTTGTGGACGGCCTCAGCCTCTCCGGGCGCATGGTGCTCTCCAACATGAGCGTGGAGATGGGCGCCAAGGCGGGGATCTGCTTCCCCGACCGGAAGACCCTTGATTATGTCTCGCACCGCTCCAGGGCCAAGCTCGCCCCGGTGACCTCGGACCAAGGGGCGGAACTGCGGGAGACCGTGGAGATGGACATGTCCTCCCTCGGGCCACAGGTGGCCAAGCCGCATGCCGTGGACAACGTGGTGGCGGTGGAGGAGGTGGCGGGCACGCCCATCGACCAGGCGTTCATCGGCTCTTGCACGAACGGTCGGCTGGAGGACCTGGAGGAGGCGGAGCGGCTGCTGCGCGGCCGTCAGGCCTCGCCCAAGGTGAGGCTCATCGTGGCGCCCGCCTCGAGGGACGTCTACATAGAGGCCTCGGAGAAGGGGATCCTGGCCTCCCTGGCCCGCTCTGGAGCGGTGATCCTCAACCCGGGCTGCGGGCCCTGTCTGGGAGCGCACGAGGGCCTCCTTGCGCCCGGGGAGAGATGCATCTCAACCACCAACCGCAACTTCAAGGGGCGGATGGGCTCTCCCGAGGCGGAGGTCTACCTGGCCTCACCGGCCACGGTGGCGGCCAGTGCCATCAAGGGAGAGGTCGCCGACCCCCGGGAGGTGCGTGCATGATGCAGGGCAGGGCCTGGAGGTTCGGGGACCACATCAACACCGACCTCATCATCCCCGGCCGCTATCTCGACGACCCCAGCCCGTCCAATCTGGCGGCGCACGCCATGGAGGACGCCGACCCCACCTTCCCGCGCCAGGTGCGCCAGGGGGATGTGATCGTGGCCGGCCGCAACTTCGGGTGCGGCTCCAGCCGTGAGCAGGCCCCGGTGGCGCTCAAGAGCGCAGGGGTCTCGGCGGTGGTGGCCGGCAGCTTCGCGCGCATCTTCTACCGCAACTGCATCAACGTCGGCCTTCCGGTCATAATCTGCCCCGAGGCCGGGTCCATGGTCAGGACCTGGGACGTCATCGCCATCGACATGTCCAGGGGGGAGGTGGCGTTAGCCTCGGGAGAGAGGCTGTCCTTCGCGCCCCTTCCGGGCTTCCTGCTCGCCATACTCGAGGAGGGGGGCCTGGTCCCCTATACGAGGGCGAGGCTCAAGGGGAGGTAGGACCTGACCTTCCCCATAACCCATGCTGGCCAGGGGAATGATGGCAGGCCAGCAGCTGACCTTAAACTGCAAAAAGCTTATAAGTAACCCGAAGATTAGGGGCTTTACCCCTTATTGGTGATTGTATGAAGAAGTACACCAGGTTCGAGAAGGCCCGCATCATCGGTGCGAGGGCTCTCCAGATTTCTCTCGGTGCGCCGGTCCTCATCGATATACCAGAGGGTACTATCGACCCCATCGAGATCGCTCGCACGGAGTTCGATAGGCAGGTCATACCCATCGATGTGAAGAGGGACTAATGGAAGGGTTGCTGATGAGCGAAGAGATGAAAGTGGATTTGCTAGTACCAGAGGATGTCTATCTCACTTCCGGCGTTCACATAGGCACGCAGCAGAAGAGCGCTGACATGAAGCAGTTCATATTCAAGGTGCGGTCCGACGGGCTGTACGTCTTGGATGTGAAGCAGACCGACGCGCGCATCCGCGCGGCCGCCAAGTTCTTGGCGCGCTATACGCCGGAAAGAATCATGGTGGTCTCGGCCAGGCAGTACGGCCAGAAGCCGGTGAAGATGTTCACCAGCATCGTCGGGGCCATGACCACCAAGGAAGGGAGGTTCATCCCTGGGTCGCTCACCAACCCCCGGCTTCCGCAGTACACCGAGCCCGAGGTCCTGGTCGTCACCGACCCGGCCGCGGACCAGCAGGCCATGGCGGAAGCGATGAACGTCGGCATACCGATCATCGCCCTGTGCGATGCCAACAACGAGACCAGGAACGTCGACCTGGTCATACCCACGAACAACAAGGGCCGCCGCGCCCTGGCGTGCGTGTATTGGCTGCTCACCCGAGAGATGCTCAAGGAGAAAAGCGTAATCTCGACGGACGAGGCCTTCACCAAGACCATCGACGACTTCGAAGCCTCCCTGTGATAGGGGCGCTAAGCAAAAAACTCTTTAACCCCCATTTCTCTAGTTTTTCACCGGTCAGCATGCGCTATCCCGCCGTGGCCGGCAAGTTCTACTCCTCCAAGGAGAAGGCGCTCAGGGAGCAGATCGAGGACGCGTTCCGTAGCCCGCTCGGGCCAGGGGAGGTGCCCTCCCTGGGCGGGTCGCGCGGGAGGATAGTCGGCGGGGTGGTGCCGCATGCCGGCTACATGTTCTCGGGGCCGGTCGCCGCGCATGTCTACGGGGCCATCGCCAAGGGGGGGTTCCCTGAGACCTTCGTGATCATCGGGCCCAACCACCATGGCATCGGGTCGGGCGTGGCCATGACCTCCGAGGACTTCGTAACCCCGCTGGGCACCTGCCAGGTCGACAAGGAGCTGGTGAAGCGGCTGCGGGGCTTCGTGGACGAGGACCCCTCCGCCCACCAGCACGAGCATTCGGTGGAGGTGCAGGTCCCCTTCATCCAGTACTTCTCGAGGGAGGTCAAGTTCCTGCCCCTGACCATGCTCTTCCAGGACTATGAGACGGCCAAGGACCTGGGCGCGCGCCTACGCAAGGCCTGCCAGGGGAAGGACGTGATCGTCCTGGCCTCCAGCGACTTCTCGCACTACGTCCCGAGGCACCACGCGGAGAGGCAGGACCGGGCGGTGATCGACCGGATCGTGGCCCTGGACGCACAGGGCGTGGAGGCCACGGTCACGGCCAAGGACGTCTCCATGTGCGGCTACGGCCCGGTCATGGCCATGCTGGAGGCAGTCCAGGGGGAGGAGGCCGAGCTGCTGAAGTACGCGACCTCCGGCGATGTGCACCCCATGCAGGAGGTCGTAGGCTATGCGGGCATCGTGGTGCGTCGCTGACCAGGCGCATTTTTGTAGGCGGAAGCTCTCTCCCCTCCGGAGCGGGTCCAAGGATGTCCGACCCCGAAGACAGCAGAGCAGAGCCTCGCTCAACGGCGTCCATCGGCGAGGCCGTGGCCTCAAGGGCGCGGACTGACGAGCTCATCGTAGGTTGGTGGACCCTTCTGCCATCCATAGGGGTCGTGGCCGGTCTGCTGGCCCTCGTTTCCGTCCTCCTCTTCGTCCCGGGGACGGGCGGATGGGCCCTGGGCTATGTCCTGATGTACACGGCCGGGTTCTGCTTCATGGCCGTCCTCAACTTCAAGCTCCTTCGCCGTCTGCGGGGCCACTTCGAGCGAGAGGCCATGCTGCGCCAGGCCCTCATCGAGAGGGCAAGGAAGAACCGTGCGCCGACCAAAGGCCTGGAAGACCTCGACGATGTCGCCAAGAGCCATGAGAGGCTTCCCAGCGCCCTGTTCTCCACCATGTCCGTGCTTCCGCTGGTCGGCTTTCCCTTCGAGTTCTACTACCTCTACCATCTGACCCGGGCGCCTCCTCTGCACGAAGATGACTACGTGGCCTTCATGCGCGAGCACGCCTCCGTGTCGCAGTCGGGCGGCAGGGCTTCCATCCCCGCCGAACCAGTCATCCGCCCCCGTTCCTATGCAGCCTGGGCCTTGGGCGCGCTCCTCCTCTTCCCGCTCCTGGCCCTCTGGTACCGCTTCCTCATCGAGGAGACCAACGCCCACTTCAGGGCCCAATGGGCGGCAGAGGACGAGCTCCTTTCCGCCGAGGGCTCGCGCTGAGCGGCATCGAGGGGCAAGGTTTTTTGCGCGCGAGGGCATCTAGCCGTATGGAAGGGCAGCCCCCCAAAGTGGACTTCTGCTACCGCTGCGGCGAGTACCTTCGTCCCGGCGTGACCTTCTGCCCCAAGTGCGGGCAGCCGATCGCGGGCGCCCAGCCCGCCTCATCCTATCCATATCCAGGCGCTCCCTACCATACCTACCAACCAAACCAACAGGCCAGGACCAACAAGCCTCTATGGGCAGGGATCCTCCTGATGCTGGCGGGGGTCGTCGGCTTCGTCATGGCCGCCTTCGTGCTTATGTTCTCTGACGACCTGTTGGCCGAGGTCCAGGAGATGTACCAGGACCAGCTGCCCAACCTGGACGCCATAATCATGGCCATGGCAGGGTTCTGGGTGTTCGCGGGGGCCATGTCCATGCTGGGGGGGTTGTGCGCCATCAAGCGCCGCTACTACGCCCTGGCGGTCATCGGCTCGATAATGGCGCTGTTCACTGGCGGCGTCCTCCTCTTCGAGGGGTCGCTCATGGGGCTGATCGCACTGGTGCTCCTCCTCACCTCGCGTCGGGAGTTCCCTTGAACTAGATGCGCTTCATCCTCCCCAGCACCGGCTCGTAGATCAGGCCCTTGTCCAGCAGCGAGTTGGTGACCTCCTCCAGAGCGGTCTTGTCCAAGCCGATGCGCCTGACCTCGTCCACGATCTCGTCCCAGGCTGCGCCCTTCCCGGTCTTGTCCAGCCTGGTTATGATGGCCAGTACCTTCTCCTCCTTGGCCTCCGCCGCGGCCTCGGCCTCCTCATCGTCCTCGATCTCCTCCGGTCTCTCCGCAGCGGCGGCAGGCATCTCGGTCTCCAGCTCGGACTGGTACTCCGGCAGGAGGAACTTGAGCGCGTCCACCACCATACCTCTATAACGCTGCAGGTCCACGTCCGGGTAATGGCCGACGGCCTTGACCACACCCTCGGCCAGCAGGGGGGTGTTGCCCAGCCTGGCCAGCTCATCGACGGTGGGGGCGGCCATCTGCTTGGCCTCGGACATGGCGTCGATGCGGCGCAGCGTGGCCTTGCAGGTCTCCAGGACCCAGTGGTCCCTCTCCCTGGCCTCGACGATGCGCACCCTCTCGGGGCGGATGGACACGTACATGGTGCCCTCCTCAGGGGAGTAGGTGCGGGTCTTCCCCACCACGGCCACGAAGGCCGGGGGCTCCATCTTGGAGAGTGCGGCCGTGGCCTCCGGCTGGTATTGGCCAGAGGAGATGTAGAAGTTGCCGGTGGGATCCTGCAGGCGCCCGCGCCAGAGCGGCTCGTCACCGGTCCCGATGTTATCGAGGTCCGTTAGAACGCCCACGATGAAGACGCGGTTCACCATGGCGCCCAACGGCGAGACGATGTAGGAGGGCGCCCTCTCGCCCTCGCCCTTTATCTCCAACCTGGACTGGTTGTACTCCGCGGCGAAGATGCGCCAGGCCACCTCGCGGCCGATCATTGCGACCCCTCCAGCTCGGCGAGGAGGCGGGCCGCTTCGTTCCGCACCTCTGGCACGGACAGGCGGGCCTCGGAGACGATCATCATCAGCCCGTAGTCATCGCTGATGACGTTGCCCCGAACCTCCATGGGCTTGGCCAACAGGCGCTCCTCCACCTTCTCCATGACCACCTCGGGGTCCATGGCCTCCTTGGCCTCCTTTATGGCCTGCTCCAGGGTGATGCCCACAAGCTCCTCCGTGATCTCCTTGTTGAGCACCGCGGTTATGGCCCCTGCCCCGTCGTCCACCACGGCCTTGATCCTGAGGTCGTACTGGCCCTCGACCTTCCCATGCAGGCGGCAGAGCTTGTTCTGCACCAGGCGGTTGCATTGAGGGCATCTCTGGATGAGGCCGCTGCCCTTCTTGATGTCCACCACGGTGCCTAGCACCAGCACGTCGAAGGCGCCCCCCACCCTCTCCAGCTCATCTATGCTGCGGGGATTGCTCCGGTAGAGGTCCAGGTCCGCTGGGAAGTGCCCAGGGACGCGCTCCACCAACCCTCTCTCGCCGAAATTGAGCTGGGGGATGCCGCGCCAGGAGCGCACATACGCGCCCTGGATGCGCACCACCTCGTCCTTCTTCAAATTGAAATCATGCCAAGAGGAGAACTGCACCCTTCCGGTCTCGTCCGCCATCATACCCGAGTACACGGTCTTGGGCCCATCCTGAGTCTCTATCTTCCTGGTCTCCACCTGCAGGACCTTGGCAGTGATGGTCACGCTGTTCATCCCCTCCTGCAGATCGGCGACCTTGGCCACGGAGGGCCCGTAGACCGGCACGTCCATGCCCTCCGGCAGCTTAACGGCATCCTGGGGCTGCTGCTCGATCGTGGCCCTGGTGCCAAGGTTCAGCTGGGGCTTGCCGTTCCATTCCTTAGAATACGCATTGCGCACCAGGAGTACCTGTCCCCTCTCCAGCTGGAACCGGTCCGCGTCCCAGGCGGTGTAGGGCAGGGTGCCCGTCTCATCGGCCATCAGGCCGTAGATGAGCGTGCGGACCTCGCCGTTCTGCTCTATCTCCTTGCGGTTCGCGGAAAGGACCTTCACCAGCAAATCCACGTTCTGCTCCGTGCCTGAGACCTCGGACAGTTTCTTCTGCGACCCGCGGTTGAGGGCGTTGGGGTCCCCTCCCAGCTTCCGGACCACCGAGCGCTTGGCCGTCTCAAGAGAAACCCTGTACAGGTTCAGGTACGTGTCCAGCTCCTTGGCGATCTGCTCCTCGCTGACCTTGTTACCGAGCACCCGGGATATCTCCGTCACATGGGGTGCGAGCTCTTGCTTCTCCATGGTTAAACCTCGTGGGCACTAGCCCTGCGGACCTAATCAAAATACGCTTTAAAAGTATGATACCAGGGGTGCTCGAAAGTGCCCCCTGAGCAGGGAAGGGGAGGGGAAGGGCCTATTCGGTGAACGTCTCGCCCCTCTCGTAGTTCTCCTTGAGGTGCTTTATGATTATGTCCCGGTTGCGGCGCAGATGGCTCTCATACCAGACCTTGACCACGTCGCCCATCTTCTCATGCAGCTTCACGACCTCGGCCTTGTTGACCGGGGCATCATAGACCACGAACTGGGCGAAGATGCGCTTCCACCCCGCGTACTTGTAATAGTGCTCGCCCTCGCAGTACTCGAAGATCATGCGGATATGAGGCGTGGAGTCCACGGAATAGTACCAGACCTTCAAGGAATCGCCCATTCGGCCCTGGTCGCTGGTGCGGTCCACGAGCTGCAGGCTGTTGACCGCCGCGAAGTTGAACCCCTCCTTGAAGTGCCAGACGTCCGGGTAGACCTCGAACAGGGCGAAGGCCTCGTGCGACGGCTCCATGGTCATGTTGACATTGATCTTGCCGAAGCGCATGAATATCTTCCAGAGGTCCTCGATGAGGGTCTTGTTAAGAAGGCGCTTCTGATTGTTCATCTCGGCCAGGTCCTTGGTGATGGACTCGGTCTGCTTTTGGAGCTCGGCGTCCAGCTCCGCGAACCAATCCTTGTCTCCCATGTTCAAAATCCCCTTCCAATACTGAATGGGGATTATCCCACTTCGACCATAAAAAGATTGCTGACCGGCCGAGCATGCTGGATAGGGGTCATGAGCCCAGCTCCAAGCATCACTCCGGCTGACCATCGTCAGAAACAAACCTTTTTCTGTAGCACCCGTCATGCGCTGACGTGGACTTCGCGAGCATCCTGATGGAGTTCCTGCAATCGCTAGCAGACAATCCATTGGAGTATGCTGTCGTACTGTACCTCTACTCCATCGCCACGGCCGTCATCCTGCCCATACCAGTGGAGTTCGGTCTGTTCCTGGCCCCGTCCCTGGGGATACTGACCAAATCCTTCATCGTGGCCGCCGGGAAGGCCACGGGATGCATCATCGTCTTCTATCTCGGCCTCAAGGTGGAGAAGACCATCCACCGATGGTCGCGGCGCTTCAAGTTCTTCGCCTGGTTCGTGGACCTGATGGAGAAGTTCGTGGCCAAGACCTGGTACTTCGGGCTCTACATCCTTCTGAGCATCCCCATCATGACGGACACCCTTCCGATCTACCTCTTCTCCCTCTTCAACAAGAAC
>JALOTM010000021.1 GCA_025457905.1 Methanomassiliicoccales archaeon | reverse complement strand
CCGATGGTACCCAGGCGGTCATGGCCCGACAGCATGGCCAGTATCTTCAGCTCCTCGGCGGAGGCGGACAGGAAGTTGTGGAGGCGGTCTGATGCCAGCTCCACGTCAAGGCACTCCGTGTACTTGGGGTCCTGGGTGGCGATGCCGTAGTTGCAGGCTCCCCTGTGGCAGGACATGCACGCCCGGCAGCCCATGGCGATCTCCGCCGCGGCGCCCATCCCCACCGCATCAGCGCCCATGGCGATGGCCTTGAAGGCGTCCGCGCCCCCCCTGATGCCTCCGAGGGCGATGAGCTTGACCTTTCCCTTCAAGCCCAGGTCCGCGATGGCCCTGGCAGCCTGGCGGATGCAGGCGATGGTAGGTATCCCGGCGGTCTGAGTCACCACGTCGGGCGAGGCACCTGTCCCGCCCCCCATCCCGTCGATGGAGATGGCGTCCACCCCAGACTTGGCGGCGATATAGGCGTCGCCATAGGGGCGGCTGGGCCCCAGTTTCATCATTATGGGCTTTTCGAAGTTGGTGACCTCGCGCAACATGGTGACGTGCTCCCTGAGGTCATCAGACGATTGTATGTCGTAGTGTCTGCAGGGAGATAGGGCGTCGGTTCCCACGGGTATGCCACGGACCTTCGCCACATCAGGCGTCACCTTCTTTCCAAGAAGATGCCCGCCCATGCCTGGCTTGGCCCCTTGCCCTATCTTGATCTCGATGGCGTCCGCCGCCTCCAGGTAGTCGAGCGACACTCCCCAGCGGCCGGTGGACCATTGCGCCGCGAGATAGCCCCCCGGCGCCCATCTCCTCTTGCCAGCCTTGAACGAGTGCGCGGAATCGTAACCGTGCGCATAGTAGGCCTCCCCGGGGAACATCCCTCCCTCCCCGGTGTTTGCCAGGGTACCCAGCTTGGCTGCGGCGACCGCATAGGCCTTCTTCCCCGGCAGGGAGATGGCCCCGTAGGACATGGCACCGAACACGAAGGGCAGCGCGAGGGTGATCGGCTTGGAGCAGGTGCCCTCTCCAATCACCACGCGCATGTCAAAATGCTCGCGGTACTTGTCCTTGGGGGGCGGCGAGTCAAGCTGCGAAGGTACCACCACCAGGCCGTCGAAGTGAGGGATCCCGGCCATGGAACCAAAGCCCCGCAGCTCATATTCCCCCGTCTCCGCCTTGTGGTGGATCTCCTCCACCGTCTGAGTGGTCCATATGCCCTTGCTTTCCGACTCCGGCGTCGAGGCGCGGACATAAATGCAGCTGTTAGGGCAGGCCAGCTCTGTGCATATCTTGCACCCGATGCAGGCCAGCTCGTTGGCCACGTACACCCGCCCCTTCTCATCCCGGGCGTAGACGCCATGGGGGCAACGGTCCATGCAGGCGCCGCACTTGAAGGGCTGCTCCCAGCTACGGCAGCGCTGGGTATCTATGGTCACCCAGTAGGCTCCGACCATGGTCATGGTCTCACCTCCGCCCTCTTGGGCTTTTCCTTATAGAATGGCTTGGCGGAAAGAGGCACGATCTTACGGAAGGACTTGATCTCTGCCTCCACCCCCAGGCCATTGAGGACGGCGGAGAGCCGGTCGAAGTCGGACGTAACCATACGTTCCTCGGTGGCGTTCTCGCCCAGGTCCTCAAAGCCTCCGAGAACGTAGATGGACCCGGAGATGATGTAGTTGCCCAGGTTCGGGCCGGCAGACCCTAGAATGACGATCTCACCGCTGGTCATGTACGTGCCAGCATCATGGCCTGCGTCCCCCTCGACCACGATGGTACCCCCCTTGTTCATGGTCCCGATGAAATTGCCGACGGAGCCCTTCACATGGCAGGTCCCGCCATAGCAGTAATCGCCCAGCCCCTCGCCCGCGTCCCCGGAGATGGTGATGACACCAGAGGTCATGCAGTCGCCCGCGAACCTTCCCGCAGACCCGTTCACGATGAGCTCGGCGCCCGCGTTCAGGATGCCGAAGTAGTCTGCGACGTCCCCGTCCACGATGACCTTCCCCTTGCGTAGCCCGCCCGCCAGGCTGTTCACGGTCTGAGCATCGGTCAGGGTGCACTCTCCCCTGGAAGCCAGGGCATCCAGCATCTTCTTCCTCTGGTATCTCCTGTCTTTGCCCAGCGTGCTCAACACGGTCATGCCCTCCCTCCCTGCTTGGTCAGGGCCAATCGCTTGATGGCCTCTGCCTTGCTGCCGCTCTCTGTCAGGCCCTCCAGCATCAGGAGCAGCTCCTCGTCCAACTGTTCCGCCCTGGCCCGCCGGCTCTTGTTCCGCTTGGCGTTCTGCAGGGCCTCGATGTCCACCCTCTTGGTGATCTCCAGCTGGCCTGTCTGGGCGCTACGGGTGAGGAGGTTCTCGCCCGCGTCGTTCCAGGTCACCACCGTGGCATACCCATGGCGCGAGCCGAGGTCCCCTATGGACAGGTCAGCGGCCTCCGCCAGGTAGTCGGTGCAGCGGGCGCACCCGTCACGCAGGTACTTCTGAGTGCTGGCCAATGGTATCTCGCGCACGTTTCCGTCGCGCAGAGTGATCACCAGGGACTTGTCCTTGGTGGACCGGTCCATGGTAGCGATGTTGGTGGGCGAGATGGCCATGTCCCTCTCCACCAGCTCCCTGACCAGCTCCTTGCGGGCTATGCCTCCGCAGAACCTCCCAATGAGCACCCGAATGGACCTGCGGAGCGCCTCCAGGCCCTGGGCCTCAGATTCCATCAGCAGTCTGGCCGCCTGCATGGTGCAGGGCGTGCCCACGATGGCGATGCGCTTCAGACCCTTCTCGTAGACGGCCTCGCTCAGTGCCGTCAGGGTGGGGGCCCATATGACCTTGCGGTCCGCGGTCTCATAGATCTCCTTGACCGAGGTGACCACCCTGGGCTGGGGGTCCCATATCCAAGCGTCCACGTCGGTGACGATGGCCCCGTCGATGAATTCGCTCTCCAAGGCCGCGACCAGGATATGGTTGATGACGTCCACCACCTGGTCCCCGTACATGCTGTGCCCTGAGCTTTTCGAGGTCAGGCTGGGCCTGACCGAGCTGATGGAGACCATCCTCCCTTCGGGGAGGGAGTTCATCTTAGGGCATACCTTCACGCACAGCTGCTCGCAGCCCCAGCAGGGGTCCGGCCTGTGCGCTGACAGGCCCACCTTCCGCTCCGTAACGCGGTGGCTGGGATGAGCGTCCTGCGCGAACCGCAGCACGCCCCGGGAGCACGCGGAGACGCAGGCCCCGCAGCCAAGGCACTTCCCAAGGTTCCAGACGTGCCTCTCCAGCTCCTTGGACATCAAGCCACCCCCTTGCCCACGAAGACGGGGATGGCCTCGTCGCCCTTGATGCGGTTGGGATTGGGGCCGAGGCGAACCATCTGCTCCGTGAAGTCCTTTATTATCTGGGCGAAGCGCTTGCCCTCAGAGGCGGAGCACCACTCCACCCTTACCCTGGAGGGGTCGAAGCCATACTCCGCGATCATCTCCCTCAGGTTGCGGACGGACCCCTCCATCATGGTGTTGCCGGACATGTAGTGGCAGTCACCAGGATGGCAGCCGCCGATGAGCACGCCGTCCGCTCCCTTCAGCAAGGCGTAGAGGATGTAGAAGGGGTCCACCCGACCTGTGCACATGATGCGGATGGGGATCAGGTTGGGAGGGTATTGGTAACGACTCACGCCCGCGTTGTCTGCGCCGGCATAGGCGCACCAGTTGCAGAGCATGGCGATGCCGCGAACCTCCCCTTCCTTCACCTCCGCCAGGGCCTCATCTATCTGGACCAGCATCTGGTCGGTCGTGAAGTTGAATATGGATATGGCGCGCACCGGGCAGGCCACGGCGCACTTACCACAGCCCTTGCACATGAGCTGGTTGACCTCCGCCAGGATACCTCCCTCCGAGCCTGTCATCTCGATGGCGTTGTAGGGACAGACCATGACGCAGCGGGCGCAGCCCGTGCACAGGTCCTGGTCCACGTTGGCGGTCGTAGGCTCCTGCACCACCTTGCCCTTCATGAGCGGGATGAGGGCCCGTGAGGCGGCGGCCAGCCCCTGGGTCATGGACTCCATGAAGCCCTTGGGGCCCTGGGCGGTCCCGGCCAGGAAGATCCCGTCCGTGGCGAACTCCACCGGGCGCATCTTGGGATGGGCCTCGAGGAAGAAGCCGTCCTGCCCCAAGGAGAGCTTGAGGGCCTCGGACAAGCGGTGGTTGTCCGGGTTGGGGGCCAGGGTCTGGGAGAGCACGACCAAGTCCGCGGGGATGTGCAGCTCATGGTCGGCGGTGAGGTCGTGGACCCTGACCTCGATCCTCTTCCCGATTATGACCGATGGAGGTTCCGATGGGGAGTAGCGCACGAAGTTCACCCCAAGTTCCGCGGCCTTGCGGTAGTAGCGTTCCAACTGCCCCCCCGTGCGCATGTCCCTGTACAATACGTAGGCTTGCACCTCGGGATGCTGGGTCTTGAGCTCGATCATGTCGCGGATCCCCACCTCGCAGCAGGTCAGGCCGCAGTACTCGATTCCCTTGGGGTCGCGAGCATCGGCGCAGAGGACCTGGACCACGCATCCCGCATCCAAGGATCCTGCCTGCAGGCTCGACTCGAAGGCCGATTGCGAGATCACCCGCGGGTCCTTACCATAGCCCAGTATTCCCGTGGGGACATGGTCCTGGGCGCCGGTGGCCACGATGATTACCCCTACCTCCATGGTGGTGCGGGCGTCGAGCTTTGAGCCCTCACCTTCGTTGCGCTCCAGAGTGACCTGGAAGCGCCCCACGGAGCCGCCAACGTCCACGACCTGATGGGACGTCAGAACCTGGATGGACCGGTTCTTGCTTACCCTTCCCTCCATCTTCTCAGCTATCCAGGCGGGGTCGTATCCAGTGATGTCCTTGAGCTTGCGCTGCTTGGCCGCGCCCCCCAGCCGGTCGGACCTCTCCACGAGGACCACCTTGAATCCCTTGTTGGCCACCGACAAGGCGGCGGTCATGCCCGTGACCCCGCCTCCGATCACCAAGGCGGTCGGGGCCACCTTGCCCTCAACCGCCGTCCCAGGTATGGCAAGGCGGGCCTTCGAGACGCCCATTCGCACCATGGTCCGGGCCTTCTCGTTAGCCTTCTCAGTATCATGCTGATGGACCCAGCTGTCCATCTCCCGTAGGCTCACGAAACCGACCAGGTTCCTGTTGATCCCGGCCCTGGCGCAGGTCTCCTGGAACAGCTTGAGGTGGCTGCGCGGCGTGCATGCCGCGATGACCACCCGGTCCAGGCCCTTGGAGGCGATGTCCTCCTGGATTATCTTCTGATTGTCCTGGGAGCAGGCGTAGACGCAATTCTTGGCCAGGACGACATTGGGCAGCTCCCCGGCCTTCTCGACCACTGATTTGACGTCCACCACACCAGCTATGTTGGAGCCGCAGCTGCAGACGTAGACGCCGATGCGCGGGTTATCCGGGTCGACCGGGACCGGCTCCCCGTCCAGGACCACCTCTGAGGCCAACCTCACACCGGACCTCTCCGCGGCCAGAGCCGCGGCGGCCGTACCCTCTGCCACCGACGTGGAGATGTCCTCGGGGCCATGGGCGCAACCGCACACGAAGATGCCCTCGCGATTCGTCGTCAGGGGGGTCTCGTCGGAACAATGGAAAAAGCCGTTGTTATCCACGTCCACGCCCAGTATGCTGGCCAGCTAGCCAGAGTTCTTGCTGGGAATTATGGGCGTGTACAGGACCAGCAAATCGAATGTGGTATAGATCACCTTGTCCGTCCTCGCATCCACATAGCTCACGGTCAGGCTCCCGTCCGGCTCCTCTTCCACATTTCCGGGGAGCGAGGGGACATAGCTGATAAGAGGTTGCTGGGCCGCCCTGTTTAGGAATTCCTCATGCCCCTTTCCTGCCACCCTCAGGTCGTTGTAAAAGATGGTCACCTGGGAGCCAGGAGCATGCTCAATGGTCAACAGGGCGTTCTTGGTGGAATAGACGCAGCATATCTTCGAGCAATATTCCTTGACCTTAGTGTTGCGGGAGCCGGCGCATAGCACCATACCGATGCGCTTAGGCTCTTTCCCGTCCGAAGGGCGGCGCACCACCCCACCTGTCGGTCCAGAGGCGGTCAGGAGGCGCTCGTATTGCATCGAGGAGATGACGTTCTTGAAGTCCCCCCGGCCGAACCTGTCCAATAGCTTCGGCTCCATTGTGTCATAGCCAGTGGCCACGATGATGGAGCGAACCGCGATGACCGTCTCCTTGGGCTTGTCGTCGTACTTGATGCATTGCACAGGGCATTTCTTGGCGCAGACGCCGCACTTACCGTCCTTCAGCTTCAGGCATAGCTTGGCATCGATATTAGCCACCCGGGGGACCGCTTGGGGGAATGGAATGTTGATGGCCTTCCTCTCTCCCATCCCCTCGTCGAACTCGTCAGGGACGGTCTTGGAAGGGCAATTCTGGACACATATACCGCAGCCTGTGCATTTCTCAGCGTCCACGTATCTGGGGTTCTGGACCACGGTGACCTCGTAGTACTTGCCCTCCTCCTTGGCCTCCACCTTCTTGACCTCAGAGAAGGTCAATAGATGGATGCGGGGGTGCCTGGCCACCTCTACCATCTTAGGTGCAAGGATGCAGATGGAGCAATCCAGAGTGGGGAATGTCTTATCGAGCTGGGCCATCCTGCCTCCGATGGACGTCCGACGTTCGATGAGGTATACCTCATGTCCTTGATTGGCCAAATCCAGCGCAGAGGTAATTCCTGCGATCCCGCCACCTATCACTAGAGCCTTTTCTGCTGCCCCTTCAATCGATTCTGATGCCATCAAGACTCACCTGAGCACGAGTAATTTAAGAAGTATATGCGATTATCGTAGGTATATATTTTACTTAATCCAGAACTTATTTAACACTGTTATATTAGATTTCATTGGAAATGTGTGTTACTAATTTCGAACAATGGTTTTTCAGAATAGAACAACATTTCCTAAGACAAAGGAATCTCACGTTAGACCAAGAGTCTCTAGGACTCCTCACACGCTTCAATTTCGCAATTTGCGTACGTAGAAAGAGAACGGTGGCCTCGCTCTATCCCCCGGGTCTGCACGTCAGACCGGGCCTACAAAGTAATTAATAATTGGATACACTCTAAATATTCTGATTCAGAGGCGTTATTTGGGGGCTGATCATGCGCCTGCAGAATCCTCAGGGGGTAAGGGAGGCCAAGGCTACTGAGCTTTCGCGCAAGGAGCGAACGCTCCTGATGTCCACCTATGTCTGGATTCTAACCCAGAATGGTGCCCTCATTGCCTTTCTGAAATACCTGGAGCACAAGGATAAGGCCTGGTTCGAGGTCTCCTCAGCGATGATGGCGGCGGTGGTCTACCGCATCTCGCTATTCTTTGCTGGTCTCGGCTAGTGAGGATGACAATACTCCTTTGAGCGCCTCATTCCAGGCGCTTTAGCATCTTGACGCAACTCTCCACGGCCTGCTTGGCATTCTCCACCCTGTCCTGGGCCTGCAGCCTTGTCATTCCTGGACCTGTGACCCCCAGGGAGACCGGCTTGCCATATTCCACGGACAGGTCGGCCATCTTCCTGGCGGCGTTCTGGATGACGATCTGGTCATGGTCCGTCTCGCCCTCGATCACGCAACCGAGGGTCACCACACCGTCGATGTCCTTGTTCGTAATCAGCTTCTTCACCGCCAAGGGCATGTCGAAGACGCCCGGTACCATTACCACCTTGGCCACGTTCGCCTCTAGGAACTCGGCGTGCGCCTTGGCCCGCTCGAGCATCATGGAGGTTATGTCGAAGTTATATTCCGAAACCACGAATCCCAGGTTGTATCTCTTCATTCCAATCACTCTCTTGCTGGTCCTACGTCTTCGTAACCTTGCCTCAGGCCCTTGCCCGCGTTCTTGGTCAGCTCCTCGGGCCTGAGGAGCAGATAATATGCGGTCCTCGCATGTTCCCTCGCCCTGCGCTCGGCCAGCCAGGACAGGGTCTTGGCGTCGTTGGCCTCGTCCTCGTGGACGAAAACCTCGATGATATGCTTGCCCACCATTAGCTGGCAGGCTATCAGGCCGGTGGAGGCCTCATGCGCGCACTGCCTGTCTATCGCCTTGCCTCCGGGCATGCCGAGGGCCATTACTATGTCGCAACCTTGCTCATCGAAGAGCTTCTTGCATGCCACCGGCAGGTCCTTGATGCCGGGGACGGTGTAGCGGACGGTCCTGAAGCCGGTCCCCATGGACCTGAGCTCGTCGATCGCCGCCCCTCCCATATCCACCCTGGCAAAGGTAGTGTCCGCGATTCCTATCAGCTTCATCCCTTGCCCTCCTGACGCTCCAGCTCCTTCCTCATGGTGTGCCAGTCAAGGACCTTCTGGATGATCTTCCTGGTGCCATTGAGGTCGTCCTCATGCTTGGACAGCCTGACCACCCGCGCCTTCAGCCCTCGCTTCCTAAGCTCGGCCTCAAGCTCCTTCTCGTTGAAGGCCTGGTCGTATCCTAGGGCGATGATGTCGGGTTCGATCCTGCGAACCGTCTCGTACATGTCCCCCTCGGTCCCGAGGATGGCTTTATCCACGGGCTTCAGGGCCTGCACCAGCTCCACCCTCATCCTTTCGGGGGTGATGGGCTCATGCTTCCTCTTCCTCACGGTGGCATCGGTGGCCACGACCACATAAAGCTCGTCGCCGAGCCCCTTGGCCTCCTGAAGATAATGAACATGTCCGGAATGGAGTATGTCGAAGACGCCGGTGGCCATTACCCGCTTCATAGCGCCTTCCTCGCGCGGGCCCAGGCATCGATTATCTCGCCGCCCTCCAGGAAGCAGAGGTCGTGCTTCCCGGCGTATTCTCTGGCGTTGTCCTTGCTGAGGGCGTTCCCGTCATCCCCCATCATCTCACAAATGGTGGCGGTAGGGGTCAGTCCCGACATGGTGATGAGGGCGGTGCAGAGCTCGGTATGGCCCTTCCGCTCGGTAAGGAGCTGCTTACTTGCGTTAAGTAGATGGACGTGGCCGGGCGAGCGGAAGTTGCGTCCGAACTCCTCCCTCGCCTCCTCGAAACCGTTGCTCAGGGCGTACCTTGCCAATGTGGCGAACTCAGAGGTGGTCTTGGCCCGATCGCGGTCGGT
>JALOTM010000020.1 GCA_025457905.1 Methanomassiliicoccales archaeon | reverse complement strand
CAGGTTGCTTGTCTGGAAGACCCCCTCACGCACATCCTCGACCTTGGATACGACCGCTTCCACCTTGGCCTCCGGGTCCATCGCCCTTGCCCTCCTCGCCAGGACCTCCGCTTTGGGCTCGCGCCTCCGTGCGTCCTCCTCCGTGAAGAAGAGGCATCTGCTGAGGTTCGAGCGTACCACCTTGTCCATATCCACTATAGTGATTTCATGGACACCGGAGAGGACCAGGTTCTTCACTGCCTCATTCCCCAGAGCCCCAGCCCCGACCACCAGCACATGGGCGGACGATAAGCGGTCCAGGTCGATCCATCCCACTCGGCGAGCGCGCTCGTGCCGGTCCTCGTCAAGAGTGCCAAGGGTTACTGTCGGGCCCATCTCCCCTGCCATGATGGCCCGGCTAATAATAGCGTGGTCTTGGTGGGCAAGCCTTGATAATGATGCTCCAACCTGGCGACAGCCGACCACGGCCCGCCAACCCATTGCCCTAAATAGTCGGTTGTTTTTTAACCCCGTAATGAGAAGGCGCCCCACTTGGCCCCTATCAGGCCATGAGGTCTCCGGAGGTGATTCCTGGTGATTGAGGACATGAACCTGTTCTGGGTGGGGTTCTTCATCTTCATCATCGCCATGCTCGCCTTGGACCTCTTCGTCTTCAACCGAAAGGCCCATGAGATTGGGGTCAGGGAGGCGGTCAAGCTCAGCATCTTCTGGATAGCACTAGCCGTGGCCTTCAACGTGCTGGTGTTCCTGACCATGGGCTCGCAGAAGGGTCTGGAGTTCACCACGGGCTACATCATCGAGCTCACGTTGAGTGTCGACAACCTCTTCGTTTTCATCCTGGTGTTCGGGTACTTCTGCACGCCAAAGTTCTGTTTGCACAAGGTGCTGTTCTGGGGCATCCTCGGTGCACTGGTGTTCCGTGGTCTCTTCATCTTCGTGGGAGTGGCCTTGCTGGAGCAATTCTCCTGGGTCATTTACATCTTCGGGGCCTTCCTGGTCTTCACGGCCATAAGGATGGCCTTCGGCCATGACAAGAAGATCGACCCTAAGAAGAACCTGGCGGTGAGGGGCTTTCGCAAGATCTTCCCGGTCACGGACGATTACCATGGCGACAAATTCTGGGTAAGGGCGGCGGGGACGGGGGCGCTCATGGCCACTCCGCTGCTTGTCACTCTGATCTTCGTGGAATCCACGGACATCGTGTTCGCCCTGGATTCCATCCCGGCCATCCTGGCGATCACCACCGACCCCTTCATCGTCTACACGTCCAACGCCTTCGCCATTTTGGGGCTGAGATCGCTTTTCTTCGCCCTTTCCTCGGCCATTGCTGCCTTCTGCTATCTGAAGTACGGCCTGGCGGTGATCCTCGGGTTCGTGGGCGTGAAGATGCTAATCTCCGGGTTCGTGCACATCCCCGTTTGGGCCTCGCTTGCGGTGATAGGGGTTGTCCTGGCCATCACTGTGGCCGCCTCGTTGTACAAGAACCGGGGGAGGGACACGTGCCCAATGCCCGAGGAGAAATGAGGCGATCTTATCCCCCTCCAAGGTTACATGCTCGACTCCAGAAAGCAACCGTCCCAAGGCAAAGCACTTAATCCAGGCACTCGGAAAGGTTCATTACCAATGATGCTCTTCCAGCGCCACGGTGCATCATGGAAGGGGACTTCGTAGTCACGCCCTGGCAGGTCACGGGAGATATAGACTACGACCAGCTCATACAGCGCTTCGGAACCAAGAAGGTGGACGAGGAGCTGTTGGCCCGCATGTCCAGGTACGGGCCCCTGCATCCCATGCTGAGGCGCGGGGTGGTGTACTCACAGAGGGACATGGAGTGGCTCCTGGACATCTATGACAAAGGCTCCAAGTTCAGCCTCTACACTGGCCGGGGGCCGTCCGGGAACACCCACCTGGGCCACCTCATGCCCTGGATCTTCTGCAAGTACCTGCAGGACACCTTCGACGCCCCCCTGTACTTCCAGATGACGGACGACGAGAAGTTCCTCTTCAACGAGTCCCTGAGCCTGGACGACACGCGCAGGAAGGCCCTGGACAATGCTTTGGACGTGATCGCCCTGGGCTTTGACCCCAAGAAGACCAAGATAATAATCGACACGGACTGCATCCGCACCCTGTACCCCCTGGCCCTGAAGGTGGCAAAAAAGGTCACGTTCTCCACCGCCAAGGCCGTCTTCGGGTTCGACAACTCCACCAACATCGGCTCAATATTCTTCACCTCAGTGCAGTCGGCGCCCTGCTTCCTGCCCACGGTCCTGGAAGGAAGGAACGTACCGGTCCTCATCCCCTGCGGCATAGACCAGGACCCTCACTTCCGGGTCACCAGGGATGTGGCCGAGAGCCTGGGCTACTATAAGCCCGCCCTCCTGCATACCAAGATGTTCCCGGGGCTCACCGGCGGCGACAAGATGTCCTCCTCAGTCCCGGAGAGCACCATATACACCACCGACACGCCCAAGGTGGTGAGGAAGAAGATCGGCAATGCCTTCACCGGAGGGGCGGTTAGCGCCGAGGAGCAGCGCCGGACTGGGGGCAAGCCAGAGGTCTGTGCGGTCTTCAAGTACCAGTACTATCTCTTCGAGCCGGATGACAAGGCCTTGGACGACATCGCCTCCCGTTGCCGGAAGGGCGAGATCCTGTGCGGGGAGTGTAAGAAGCTCCTGACCGATCGCTTGGTCCACTTCCTCGAGGGGCATCAGAAGCGCCGGGAGGAGGCGAAGGGGAGGCTCGACGAGTTCATCATGAGGTGCGAATGAAGGTGGTGCCGATAGGGTACGTCCGAAGCTCCTTGGAAAAGGGCATGGACTGCCGCGAGCTCGAGTCGGTCATCGAGATACTGCCAGAGTACGAGGAGGGCCTATTTTCGATCGAGCAGGAGGGGGAGCTGGTGGTCCTCTTCCTCTTCGACCGCGCCAACGAGCACGTCATGAAGGTGCATCCGCGCGGCGACCCCCGGAATCCTCTAAGAGGCGTCTTCGCCACGCGCAGCCCCGACCGCCCGAACCGCATCGGGATGACCAAGGTGCAGTTGCTCAGGAGGGAGGGCAACCTCCTCTTCGTCAAGGGCTTGGACGCCCTGGACGGGACCCCGGTCCTGGACATCAAGCCGGCCATCCGCCCCGACCAGCGGCCCATAAGTCAGAAATAGGGCCGACGGTCTCCACCCTCTCATGAACGCCTCTCAGGTCCTCGAGGGACTGAGCTATCAGGAGAAGAAGGTCCTGCTCGCTTTGCAGAAGACGGGCGACTCCGCCAGCCCGGAGAAGGTGCTCGAGGTGGGGGGCTTTTCGCAGCTCGTGGAGGTCATGAGCGGCGCCAACTGGCTACAGTCCAAAGGCCTGATAGAGGTCAAGGAGGCCAGCCAGAGGCTCTATGCCCTCCGGTCCAAGGATGTGGCCGAAAGGCCGCTCCCGGAGCGGAAGGCCCTCGCCGTCCTCTCCGCCTCCGACGGCACCATGAAGATGGCCGATCTGGAGGCTTCTTTGCCCAAGGGCGAGGTGCCCATCGCCATCGGCTGGTTGAGGCGGAAGAACCTGGTGCGCATGGAGAAGGTCGGTGCGGACACCCTCATCACCCTCACCGACGAGGGCAGGAGGCTATCCGCCGGGGAGATGGAGGATGAGAAGGCCCTGAGGATGCTGGCAGCCGGAGACAGGCCCGAGGGGGCCATCGGCGCCCAGGTGATAGCCATGCTGAAGGGCCGCCAGGACATGATCGTGGAGAGGACCTTGGTCTCCAGGGAGCTCGTCCTGACCCCGGCCGGAAAGGAGGTCCTCGCCCTGGGCATCGAGCTCAAGGAGGAGGTGGCGCAGCTCACCCCGGAGCTCATCCAGACCGGGAAGTGGAGGGATGTCAGCTTCCGCAGGTACGACGTGAACACGTTCGCCCCCACCGCCTACCCGGCCAAGAAACACCCGCTCACCAGGATCGCCGATGAGGTGAGGCGCATCTTCCTGCAGATGGGGTTCGAGGAGATCGATGACGAATACGTCCAACCAGCCTTCTGGAACATGGACGCGTTGTTCACTCCCCAGGACCATCCGGCCCGGGAGATGCAGGACACCTTCTACCTGAAGAGCCCCAACCGGATATGCATCGACCAGGAGAAGGAGCTCATGGAGAAGGTTCGGTCGGTGCATGAGAACGGGGGGGACACAGGTTCGCTGGGCTGGAGATACAAGTGGTCCAGGGAGGAGGCGGAGCGGGCGCTCCTTCGCACTCATACCACCGTCAACACCATCCGCTATCTCGCCAAGCACCCCCAGCCGCCGGTGAAGGTCTTCTCGCTCTCCAGGGTGTTCCGCAAGGAGGCCATCGACTCCACGCACCTGCCTGAGTTCGTGCAGATCGAGGGCATAGTGATGGAGGAGAACGCCTCCTTCGACATGCTGGTCGGGATCCTGCGCGAGTTCTACCGGCGCATGGGCTTCGATCAGATACGCGTTCGTCCAGGTTACTTCCCCTACACCGAGCCCTCGCTCGAGGTCGAGGTGATGTGGAACGGCAAATGGATGGAGCTGGGAGGAGCGGGGATCTTCAGACCCGAGGTCACAGCGCCCTTCGGCATTAAGTACCCGGTGCTGGCCTGGGGGCAGGGCTTCGAGCGCCTGGCCATGCTGCGCTGGGGCCTGAAGGACATCAGGGACTTGTACGTCACGGATGTGGAGATGCTCCGCCAGAGCCCGATATTCTGATCACAGCGTCCAAAGGTCGGGGATGATCGAGTACTGAGCGCTGAGCACCAGTGAAGCATCGGCGATGATGTGCAGTGCGAAAATCGGCCACATGGAACCCGAACGGCGGTACAGGAGTAGGTAGCCAGGCGTTATGATGAACTGTGCCGCGAAGAAGATGTAGGACCAGGGGGCCAAGCTCTCAAAGGCCGGCAGGAAGCTGCCCCAGAAGAGGGCATGGATCATGCCCACGAAGATGAGCGTGAGCAATATCCCTATGATGCCCCCTACAAGCCTCCTGCGTCTCTCGCTCCATCTGGTCTCGAAGGCATCGAAGATGTACACCCAGAGCAGCTGCTCGGCCATCGCGTTCAGTGGCGCCCAGACGATCAGTGTAAGAAGGACCCCCTCCCAGGGGTCGTTGGCCGGCTCCACGGTCATCACCCCTGAGATCTGGGTGAGGACCTGGATCAAGAGAAGGAAGAGGAAGAGCGGCAATACCCAACTGACCGGTCCGACATAGTCCAGAGAGCCTTTGCGCCAGCGCACAAGCAGGAAGCAGAAGACGCCATAGTAGAGAGCAAGGGGCAACAGCGCCCCTGCCCAATCGAGGAGCAGCATACAGGCCACAGGGAGCAGCAGGGCGGCCACCAATGCCAGCGCAAGATCGAGGTTGGTCGCCTGGAATCTGAGCCTGGGAACGCGGTAGGAAATGGTCGAGGCCAAGTCCATGGTAGCGAAATCGCCAAGGTGGAATAAAATGATGCTTCAGCCCGAACCCCACCTCTTAGGGGGTTCGGCCTTGGCGAGGTATTCCTTGGCCTTACCCTCCATCCCGGCCATGGCGTAGGCCTCAGCCAGACCTCTGTACCATGGTGCCCTGTCCTTCTCCTTCGTCATCGCCAGGCTCTTGCTCAGGTAGCGCAGGGCCTCCTCATGGACTCCTTTCCTGAGGTAGGCGATGCCCATGATCAGATACGCCCTTTCGATGTTCTCCGGGTCCGTCATCTGCCCCCTCCTGATCATAGCTAGGAGAACGGACAGCGCGGCGTCGGCATCGCCCTTGGCCAGCAACGTGTCGGCCATTTCGCATTCCACGCATGAGCCCTGTACGTGAAGCCCCATCCGGTCCGCCTGCTCGAAAGAGGCCAGAGCCTCGTTCAGGCAGTTCATGTCCCTGAGCCCCTTGCCCTTAACCAGCAGTCCCTCGAAGCGCTCCCTCATATCCGAGGAGGCCATCATCTCCTCGCATATCTCGAAGCAATAGTCCCTTTCACCAACGATGCGTGCGCACTCCGCCTGCACCCAACGCACCTTGGCAGCATATCTTTCCGTGGGCGATTCCACACGCGAAATGATCGAAAGCAGGTCCTCGTCCGCCTCCGTTAGGAGAACGGGCCCCTTCCCTGCGATCAATATCTCCGCCTCCCTGGTCCGGCCCGCGGCCAGCAGGTGATAGAGCCTTTCACGGTAATCACCTCTGTTCAGCCAAAAGTCCGCAGCCTGGCTTTGTGCCTGTCGGGCTATGTCCTTGGGGGCCAGGGCCATGACCTCTGTCCTCAATTCACGGGGCAGTTCCACCATCCCCTCCCGGTCCACTGGTAGCAGGGCTATGCTGGTCTCTGGAAGGGCATCCCTCGGGAAGGGCTTGCGGAACACCACAGCCATTTCCAGGACCTTGCGGTTCTGCTCTGAGAGTGAACGATACAGCTCCCCTCCCCTCGCCCTCCGCAGGTCCAACCCCGGTCCCACATCGATCCCTTCACGAGAGGCGAACTCACGGATACGGGAGGCCTTCTGTTCGCCCACATCGGTGAGGAAGTAGACCTTGCGCTTGTTCCTCCCTTTCTTGATGTGGGACAGCCGCTCCACGACCTCCCCCGACTCCTTCAGCTTCTTCAGCTCCACTGCCACGTGCGCCCTCGATATCATCAATGCTTGGGCGATCCCGTCCTGGCTGATGTCGAAGGGCACGTCGAAGCTGTCCTTGAGCCTCTGATACTGCGAGATATGGAGCAATATCCTCTCGGCGACGGTGAGGGCGCCTGGCATAGTTATCGAATCCAACGACCGCGTTTAAAAACCTAAATCTCTGATTATTACAATTGAACTACGAAGGAAAGGAAGGTCGGCCCACGGTCGCATCGCAGGCCTAAGTCGCAATTGAAGGATTACTTCTTTCCGTTGTATGAGAAGAAGGCCAGGACCGCCAGGGCGAAGACCACGATACCGGTGATGAACAACGGGAAGTAGAACGGGAAGGCCGATGCGGGCTCTCCAGCGAACGGGAAGGTCGAGTCATGCTGGACGACCTTCACCTCCTCTCCGGAGTCCAGGCCTGCCATTGTATTGTCAATCACATAGAAGTAGACACCGTCCATGGGGGCGGTGAACACGGTCCGCGAGGAGGCCACACCCAGGTCCTTGAACAGAGCGGCCCCCTTCCAGCCAGCCCGGTCCACGCCTGCGTTGAGGAAGCTGAAGTATTGCTCCTCGTTGAAGATGAAGACATCCATCATGCCCCCATAGGTCAGGAATGCCACCTGATCCCCAGATTTCATCTCCCCCTCGCGAGCCACGAACTCCTGCTCTCCCAAAGTGTACTCGAACTCCTGATGCCCTTCCCCGAAGGTGCAGGCGCTCACTGCACCGCTCAGGGATACCAGCACAAGGGATGCCATCAATACCGATGTTGCCCATCCGAGCTTGCCTCTCACCCGTTCAACCCCTTGAGGCTGAAAGTCCGAGCGACCGATTAATAATTTCGATTGAGCGCTCACTCCCACGCGAGGGATTATAACAAGCACAGGGCATGCTCGCCCCATGCGACTGCTCCTCTGCTCCTCCGGCGATGTCGCCAGCGTGGGCATTCGCAACGCACTGCTGGAGCGAGGGGGCTGGACCGTCGATGGCGAGTTCCAGGGTATGCCCGTATACCATCAGGGGGAGGACCTCTTGGCGACCACCTCGTCCGTGCATCTCTTCGCAGACGACATTGACTTGGAGGTGCAGGCGGCCTGCAAGAGGGATATCGGGTGCGTGGTGTTCCTCTCACGGCACAAGGCGGCCTCAGGCATACCCACGCTGACGGTTCATGCCGTAGGTAACTTCTCCAAGGCCACCTACGGCGGGAGGGACGGAACATTGGTCCCGGCCATGCCCGATGCCATGACCTCGGCCCTACGATGCCTGGCCACGACCGCACGGGGCCTGGCCTTCCAAGTGTCGTTCGAGGTCACCCACCACGGCCCTTATCTCTCCAAGCCGACCATGTTCATCGAGATCGGTTCGTCCGAGGCCAACTGGGGGAACAAGGACGCGGCCATGGCCATCGCCGCGGCCCTCATGGAGGCCAAGATCGTCAACGCTCCCAAGGCCATTGGCTTGGGCGGAGGGCATTACGCCCCGCGCTTCAGCGAGGTGGTGGCCACAAAGAAGGTCTCGTTCGGGCACATGATCCCGAACCACTTCGCCGATGGGGCCGATGACGAGGCGCTTCGGAACGCCATGGCCATGGCCATGGAGAAAAGCGAGGGCGCCCGCCTGGTCTACATCCACAAGAAGTCCATGTCCCGGGCCCGGGCCACGCACATCAGGGACCTGGTGCGGGGAATGGGGGCGGAGGCCATCGACTCCTCCTCCCTGGATGACCTGTGATCAGAGCAGCTCCTCGCCGCATATGGGGCAGATGCGCCAGTTGGGCTGCACCGGTGAATAGCAATTGGGGCACTCCAGTCCGGTGGCTCGTGGTGGGGGCGCCTCCCTTCCTGCCTCCACCGCCCTCACCTCCATGGGCTCAAGGGCCTGGGGCGGAGCCTTCCTGTCCTTCCTGGCCGGCTTAAGCGCCCTCCTGAGCTCCTCGCTCCCCCCGGATGCCACGAACCTCCCCCGGCGCGCCCTCGCCTCCAGGTGATCGATGGTAAGGATCATCCCTCCGGAGACAGCCAGCACGCCGCCGAACACCGACATGAACAGTGCCGGCCCGAAGGTGGTGGCGCTCCCCTCCTCGATGTCCACGTTGATACCCAGGATCACAATGGCCAGGGCGAAGATCGCCATCAGGGCCAAGGCCAACGAGCCGAGCGCAGAGGGCCCCTTCACCCTCTTCCATCCCTTCTCCGCAAGCACGTCCAGCGATGCTGTAACAGCAGAGAGGGCGCCGCATATCGGCACGAGGATGGCGAGCGCGAAGACCCCACCCCTCTCCATCAGGTCCCAGATCGACTGCTCCGTCGAGGCCCCGATGGACCAGCTCAGCACCAGCGCCGAGGTCATGATGCCGCCCCCGATGACGCAGAAGGTGATCCCCAGCACCACCGAGAGATGCGTCCTGCGCCTGACCACGGGGGTCCTAGGCCCTTTTGCTGCCGGCTTCCATCTCCTCTGTCCCTCGGCCTCCTCTGCCTTCCCTTCGTCCCTCATGGGCCGTCCACCACCGTCCCCTTCACGCTC
>JALOTM010000218.1 GCA_025457905.1 Methanomassiliicoccales archaeon | reverse complement strand
TCGTCAGCGACTGCGCTCATCCTTCCCCTGTACTATTTTTCCTCCCGTTCTTGAGGATTGCCACCTGATTATCTCGCGGCGAAATGATGGGGGCAAAGGTCATATAGCGAGGGCTGGAAGTGCGACCCGGGTTAGGCATGAGCATGGAAAAGGTGGTCAAGAGCGATGAGCAGTGGAAGAGGGAGCTGACGGCCGACCAGTACCGCATCCTCAGGTTGAAGGGGACGGAGCTTCCCTTTCACAACGAGTACTATGCCAACAAGCGGCAGGGCAGTTACCTCTGCGCTGGTTGCGGCAACAAGCTGTTCTCATCCAAGGCCAAGTACGACTCCGGCACAGGATGGCCGAGCTTTGTCGAGCCCATCTCTCCCGACGCCGTGGAGTTCCAGGACGACAAGACATTCCGGACGGTCCGCACCGAGGTGGTATGTGCGCGCTGCGGCGGGCACCTGGGGCACGTCTTCGATGACGGGCCCTTGCCCACCGGGAAGCGTTACTGCATGAACTCTGGCTCGTTGAGGTTCGTGGAGGAGAGTTAGCTCAATCGCTGCCGATGAGCTCGAACCCCTCGAACATCACCGAGGGTAGTATCAGGTTGCGCGAGACCGTCGAATCGCTGCCGACCTCCACGACCTGGCCCAAAGCCTTGAACATGTTCCCGGAGAGCAGGCAGTGCTTGACCGCGCTCTTCACCTCTCCACCCTTGACCAGATGGCCCAGGCGTACCTCCAGGCCGAAGTCCCCGGTTATGGGATGGACGTCGGCCGAGGCCACCTTCTCCACCACCAGCCCCTCGTCCATCTGCGAGGCCATGGCCTCCAAGCCCTTCCCTCCCGGCTTGACCACCAGGCAGACCGGTGCGATGCCAACGGGCAGCTGGTAGTTGCCCACGGCCTCGATGGCGCTGCGGCGCAGGCCGTTCCCGGTGGGGGCGGTGGAGGACAAATGCGAGTTGTAGAGGTCATAGAGGAAGGCCTTGAGGACCCCCTCCTTGACCAGCACCTTCTTCCTGGTCGGAACGCCCTCGTCATCGTATGGCGAGGAGAGCATGCCCCTCTTGTCGGAGGGGTCGTCCGTGATGGTCAGAAGACGAGAGGTGACGGGCTTGTCCAGCTTGCCGGCGAGGGGGCTCCGCCTGCGGTTCACGTTCTCGGCGCTCAGGGCGAAGCTGACCGATCCCTGCAGCATCTCCGCCAGCTCGTGAGGGGGGATGATGGCGTGGAGCGTCGTCCGGCCCTTGAAGGCCTTGGCCTTGGAGGCGTCCATGGCCTTACGGCGGATGGAGGCTCCCAAGGCCCCCGCGTCCAGGCTCTTCAGGGAGGGGGACTCGAAGGACCCGACCCCTTCGCCCGGCGAGACCCCGTCGGTCATGGCCGTGGCCATGAGGTGCACCAGCGAGGCCTCCCTGCGGGCAAGGAGCTCGTTTGTGTTCGCTACCGCGGATTCCAAGTCCGCGGCCCTCAGCACGCCGTTGGGCACCTTGACGCCCTTCCCCTCGGTGGCCGCCCCGATCAGCTGCATGGCCATCTCGCTCAGCTCCGAAGGCGATAGCGACCCTATCGCCGGGTCGCGGTTGCGCACCCGCACCTGCTCCTTGGCAGGCCAGGCGAACCCCTTGAAGACCTCGTCCCTGGGAAGGAGCGAGGCCGCCCTGACGGCGCTCTGGACGCAACCCTCCAGCTGCCTCAGGGATGATATCGATGAGGAGGACTGCCCCACCCGTCCGCCCTTGATGACCCTCATGGCCAGGCCAGTGTCGTGCTTCTCCTCCACGCTCTTCACGCGGGAGTCGTCGATGTAGACCGATATGGAGCGCGTGCTGGTCACATAGGCCTCGGCATGGTCCGCGCCGGCCTCCTTGGCCGCCCTTAGGGCCGAGGAGGAGAGCTCGGAGACGTCCATCTCAGCCACCCCCCAGTATGATCCTCGAGCGGCAGTACGGGCCTCCGGAGGACACTGGCACCCAGTCCTCCACGCCCTTGCCGCATGTGCCCCCGTCCAGCCGGACCTCCTTGGACACGGCGTCCGTGGTCCTGAGGATCTCCAGGGCCTTGCCAGTGAGCGTGAACCCCCGAAGCATGTGCTTGACCTTCCCGTTCTCTATCAGGAAGCCGCGAAGGGCCTTGGACTCGAAGCCGCCTCCCACCGGGTCCTCCATGCCGCTGATGGCCTTGTCCGTGAGCACCCCGCTCTTCACGCCCTCGATCATCTCCTCCAAGGTCCAGTCCCCGGCCTCGAAGAAGGTGTTGGTCATGCGCACGAAGACGCGCCGGTGCGGGTCCTGGGACCGACCGTTGCCGGTGGGCCGCGCGCCCATCTCCGCCGCCGTCTCCAGGGAGTGCAGGTAGCCCTGGTACACGCCCTTCTCGATCACCGTGGTCCGCGAGGACCTGGTGCCCTCGTCGTCGAAGGGGATGGAGCCATGCGCCCCGGCCACCGTCCCGTCGTCCACCATGGTCACCAGCCCGCTGGCGACCTCCTTCCCCACCGCCCCGGTGAGGAAGGACCGCTTCTTCACTATCTCGTCGGCCTCGGAGGCATGGCCCATGACCTCGTGGGCCAGCAGGCCCGATATCATGGGGTCGCTGATGCAGGTCATCTCCCCCGAGGGGCATTTCTTGGCGGAGAGCATCTTCACTGCCTCCTTGCCGCAATCCGACCCCATCCTGCCGA
>JALOTM010000217.1 GCA_025457905.1 Methanomassiliicoccales archaeon | reverse complement strand
ATTCGGATACCTCTGGCTTGTCAAGAGGGACAAGACCAAGGGCTCCTTAAAATAAGGATGGTGCCCTCGAAATCCGGAAGGCCTTGGGACGAGCCAATGGCGGCTCGGAGGCAAGCTTCATCTATTCAATAGCCGGATGAGGACGGCAGGTCAGCGAGGTAACAATTAAATGTCACTGTCGGACGCTCGTGTGGAGGTGGACGCCTATGCCAAGCGCTCCCCCTATCGTCTGCTCGATCCTCGCGTCAAGCTCATCTGCACTGTGGCGCTGATCGTGGTCGTGGCCGTCCTGACAGAGCTGGAGGCCGTGCTGGTCGCTGGTGCCTTCGCCCTGGTCCTGGTGATATTCTCGCAGGTCCCAGCATCCCATCTGGCTCGCAACTTCGCCCTGGCGCTGATCTTCATCCTGTTCGCTGCCCTCACCATGCTGCTCTACAGGGGATGGGAGAGCGCCCTGGTGATCGGGCTGCGCATCAGCGTATGCGTTCTCCTCCTCCTCATCATGGTGACCACCACGCCATTCCACAAGATGCTCATGGCCATGCGGGCGCTGCGCATACCCAAGTTAATCGCCAGCTTGCTCTTGTTCACCTACCGGTTCATCTTCCTTCTCCTGGACGAGATGGACCGCATGAGCCTGGCCCGCAAGGCCAGAGGGTTCACGGGAGGCCGCAACCTGCTTGACAAGAGGGCCCTGAAGACCTTGTCCAATACCATCGGCATGACCTTCGTCAGGGCCAATGCACGGGCCACGAACATCTATGACGCCCTCCTGCTACGCGGATACTCCGGGGAGCTGAGGAGCTACGAGAGGATGAGGGCCGGGACTAGGGACGCTGCCTACATCGCCTTCGTGGCCGTGGCCATGGCCATGACCGCCTTGGTGGAGATGGAGGTGCTGCAATGGACGTTCTGAGACTGGAGCGAGTGGGCTACCGCTACCCGGACGGGAGGGCGGCGCTGGAGGACCTGAACATCAGCATCCGCGCAGGCGATCGGGTGGCCTTGGTAGGCCCCAACGGCGCTGGCAAGAGCACGCTCCTCCACCTCATGGCCGGGCTCTACCTCCCTTCCACGGGGAAGCTGAGCATAATGGGCGTGGAGGTGACCAGGAGGTCCGCCGAGGCCGCCCGCCGCCATGTGGGCCTGCTGTTCCAGGACCCTGACGACCAGATCTTCATGCCCTCCGTATGGGAGGATGTGGCCTTCGGCCCGATGAACTACGGCCTGGGGGAATCGGAGGTGAAGCAGAGGGTGCAGGAGGCCATGCACATGACCGGAATCGAGGGCTTCGAGGAGCGGGTCCCGCACCGGCTCAGCCTCGGAGAGAAGAAGCGGGTGGCCATGGCCGGCCTGCTCGCGATGTCCCCGGACATCCTCCTGCTCGACGAGCCCACCGCCAACCTCGACCCGCAGGGCCGCAGGGATTTCGTCGACGTACTGGACCGGAGGAAGGAGACGATTGTCATCGCCACCCACGACCTTGCCGTGGCGTTCCATCTGGCCGATAAGGTGCTGGTGCTCAAGAGGTCCGTGCTCTATGACGGTGGATTCGCCGGCCTGGTCCAGAACGAGGCGGTGCTGCAGGAGGCCAGGCTGGAGCTCCCCTCCTTCTCGCGCCTTATGCAGTCATGGGCCAAGGAGACGGGGAAGAGCTTCCGGCCCCCCCTGACCGTGCAGGAGGCCTTGGAGGTCTTGAGGAACAACTATTGCTGCAGAGGGGATGGCCACTAGCCTGCCCTCTCACCCCTTCCTCTTCTTGCGCAGATAGACCAGCTCGATGGCCACGGCCACCAGCAGCACGAAGGTGAGGATTATCACCCAGCTGAAGTCGGTGGTGGACTGCGAGAGGGCGGTCTGGCCCAGGTCCAGGGACGCCCCGGCGACCAGGGTCACGTTCAACCGGATCTCGTTGTAGCCATCGTAGCGGATGGTTAGGGTGTGCACGCCGCTGGGAGCATCTATGCTGAACTCCCCGAACTGGTCCGTGGCCTCGGTCTGCCCCGACTCCAGCGAGACCAGGGCCCCCTGAATGGGGGCGCCCCTCTCGTCGACCACCTTCCCCCTCACCTCGCCCAGGTTAGGGATGGTGGTGAACTGCCAGAGCAGCGAGGTCATGCCGTTCCCGGCGAGGTCGCGGCCGTTGACGACGACGGTGTAGGTGCTGTTGTAGTTCAGAGCGATGGATGGCGTGAAGCGCATCACCGTGTCGCCCTCCCAGGCCACGGACCCGCCCACGCCCATCTCCAGGCTGACGCTGGAGCGGGCCATGGGCTCCGAGAACTGGATGACGACCACCGGCGAGGTCCCCACCGACTGCCCCAGGGGCTGGTATCCCACGGCCCTGGGGGGTTCCGTGTCCAGAACGAGCTGCGCCACCTCCCACGGCCCGAGGTTCCCGGAACGGTCCCGGGCGCGGACGCTGACGTTGTACCATCCGTCCTCGTTGCCTGTGGAGACGTAGGAGAGCACCAGGCCCACCTCCGTCCAGGGCCCGATGTCCGTGACGTACTCGGTCCCGTTGTAGTAGGTCCGGTTGACCCTCACCTGGTAACCGCTCACGCCAGACTCGTTGTCCGAGGCCGGGCCCCAGGTCAGCGAGATGCGGCCCGTGCTGACGTACCGGCCCGGTTGAACGACGGTCGGCGCCGAGGGGGCGACGAGGTCGATCCTGAAGGTCGTGCTGGCG
>JALOTM010000216.1 GCA_025457905.1 Methanomassiliicoccales archaeon | reverse complement strand
CTGAAGTGCGAATACGACGTCCTCCATACTGACCACGGTCAAGCCGGTAGCCCCACGACCCCCGCATGACCTTTCTAGATAAAATATCTATCCCAGATGGTAGCCAGATTTGCCAAACGAGTAGGTGGGTCTATGCCCCCTCATCGATCGAACGAGGCCACAGGCGCATGTAGATCACGACCTGCAGCGCCACCAAGGCGCAGAGGACGAAGGCCGGGACCACAACCTGCGATGAGCCGGTCATGCTGCGGTAGAGCTCGAGCGGCACCATGACATCGAGGAAGACGCACAGGATCGCGTACCAGTATCGGGCATAGCTGTGGCGCAGCCAATGTTTCCAGCCCCGGTCGCGGTACTTCTCCGGGATGTCCTCGTCGTCCTCCTCCATAGGGAGGGCTTCGGCCTCGGAGTCGAGCCTCCTCTTCTGCGCCATATCCAGCTTCACCTGAAGTGGCAAGCCACCAAATGCCCGCCGCCCTTGTCCTCCAACGGGGGCTCCTGCTGCTCGCAGATGGCCTCCCGATAGCGGCACCGGGTGTGGAAGCGGCATCCAGGGGGAGGCCTGGCAGGCGAGGGCACGTCCCCGGAAAGGACTATGCGCTGGCGCTTGAGCTCCGGGTCTGGGATGGGTATGACCGAGAGCAAAGCCTCGGTGTAAGGGTGCAGGGGACGGTTGAAGAGCTCGTCCTTGGGCGCCTTCTCCACCATCTTGCCCAGGTACATGACGCCGACGCGGTCGCACATGTAGCGGATGGTGCTCAGGTCGTGGGAGATGAACAGGTAGGTAAGCCCGAACTCCTTCTGCAGGTCGTTGAGCATGTTCAGGATCTGCGCCTGCACGCTGACGTCTAGGGCAGAGGTTGGCTCGTCCAGCATGACCAGGTTCGGATTCAGGGCGAGGGCCCGGGCCACCCCGATGCGCTGCCTCTGCCCCCCGCTGAACTCGTGCGGGTAGCGGTACAGCTGCTGCTCGTCCATGCCCACCTTGGTCAGCAGGTGGGCCACGCGCTCCTCCAGCTCATCGCCGATGGCCAATCCATGAACGTAAAGAGGCTCGCCCACGGTGTCCTTGATCAGCATGCGAGGGTCGAGCGAGGAGTAGGGGTCCTGGAACACGACCTGCATGTCACGGCGCAGCACCCTGAGCTCGTTGTCCTTCTTCTTGTCCAAGGCGTACTTCTGCCGGATCGCCTCCAGCTCTGGGATAGGAGAGACGTCCTTCCTCTTCTCCTTCATCATCTGCTTGGCCTGCATCTTCCCCTGAGGGTCGGTGCGGCTGAGCTCCTTGGCCTCCTCCTCCTCGAGCTTGAGCATCTGCTCTCGGACGTTGGACGGCATGCGATAGTAGATGTGCCCGGCCGTCGGGCGGGTGAGCATGACCATGGTCCTGCCGGCGGTGGTCTTGCCGCAGCCAGACTCGCCCACCAGGCCCAGGGTCTCGCCCTTCTTGAGGTAGAGGTTGACGCCGTCCACGGCCTTGATGGCGGTCTTGCCCTTCTTAATGAACCCGCCGCGGTAGAAGTACTTCCTCAGGCCGCGCGCTTCGATGAGTATCTCATCGTCTATCGTGCCACCCCCTGCTCCCGGGAGTAGAGATGGCAGGTCACGAAGTGCCCCGGCTCCATCTCCAGGCTCGGCGGCTTAACCTGCTTGCAGACCTCCATGGCGCTGGGGCAGCGTGGATGGAAGCGGCATCCCGATGGGGGCCTCATCAGGTTGGGCACGGTGCCCTCGATGGTGTCCAGGCGCTGGATGTCCTGGTTGACCCTGGGGATGATGCGCATCAATCCCTGGGTATAGGGATGCAGGGGCTTCTTGAAGATGTCAAAGGTCGAGCCGATCTCCGCGATGTACCCCGCGTACATGACGCCGACCCGGTCGCAGATCTCCGCCACCACGCCCAGGTTATGGGTGATCATGAGGATGGACGTCCCAGTTTCCTGCTGCAGGTCCTTCATGAGCTTGAGGATCTGGGCTTGGATGGTCACGTCCAATGCGGTCGTGGGCTCATCGGCGATGAGCAGGCTGGGCTTGCAGGCCAGTGCCATGGCGATCATGACGCGCTGCTGCTGCCCGCCCGAAAGCTCGTGCGGGTAGGATGATAGGACGTTCTCCGGGTCCGGAAGGCGGACGAGGCGGAGCATCATGCCCGAACGCTTCAGCGCCTCCCTCTTGGCGAGCCTGTCGTACCCACGGATGAATGGTATCTTCTTGGTCCATCTGAGGAATCGGGTGTTGGGGTTCACCGCCATGCGCTTGTAGAAACCCCGGTAGTACTTGAGCTTGGTATCGCCTATGCCATGTAGGGAGTCGGTCTTGACGGTGGCGCCGCAGTTCGGGCACACGTCCTGCTGCTTGTCACTGGCATTGCCGCAGGAGGCGCAGATGAAGTTGCCCTTGCCATCGGAGGTGCCGATGCCCGCGCTCGGGTCCGCCTCCTTCTTGAACCTCTTGTCCATCTGCCTCAGGATGGACTGGGCCATCTCCTGCCTCTTGTGGATGAGGAAGACCTCCGCTATCTGCTCGCCCGCGGTGAACACCGGGTTGAGCGCGCTCATCGGCTCCTGGAAGATCATTGAGACGGACCGCCCACGGAAGGATTGCAACCTCTTCTTGTCCCAGAGCATTATGTCTAGGTTCTTGGCCGCCTCCTTGTACTCCTTCCTCGCCCTCTCAAGCTCTGGACTCTTC
>JALOTM010000019.1 GCA_025457905.1 Methanomassiliicoccales archaeon | reverse complement strand
GGAGGTGGAGGAGAGGGTGGGGTTCTCCGGCTACAAGCTGGACCTGGCGGTGGTGGACCCCAACGACCCCTCCCGCCACATCCTGGGGATAGAGGGCGACGGGCTGGCGTTCCAGACCGCCCGCAGCGCCAGGGAGCGGGACGTGGTCCGGCCGCAGTACCTCAGGGACCGGGGCTGGGCCGTGGACCGGGTGTGGTCCAGGGGGTGGTGGAGGGACCGCGGGGGGGAGACGCAGCGGCTGGTGGGCCGGGCACTTTCCCTCTCCGAGGAGAGCAGGCTCAGGCCCAGGACCGCGCCGATCACTCCTGCGGCCAAGGGCTCACCCTCCCCCGATGACCGGAAGGACCGCCCTCCCATGAGCGCGCCCGGGGAGCTGCCCTACGACGTTCCGGCGCAGGCCAAGGAGGACAAGGCCATGCGGCTCGTATTCCAGGCGCAGCTGGAGAGGTGGTCGGAGGCGGACGCCCGGGCGGCGGGGTCTATCCTGGCGGCGTGCGAGGAGGAGGGCATGCGCCTATGGTGGCACGAGTACCGCGGCCTTTCGACCGTCACCCCGTACCTGGAGCATGCTGGCAGGGCGCACTACTTCTTCTCGCTGCGCGCCGACGGCGCCATGGACCTGCACTTCCAGCACATGGGCGCACCTTTCGGGACCGGCGACAGGCGGAGGGAACTGCTCCAGCGCTTGAACGAGGTGCCGCGGATGGGCATACCCGAGGATTATGCCGACAAATGGCGCACGGTGATGCTGGAGCGCCTGCGGACCGATCCCGCGCTGGAGGCGTTCCTCCGGGCGGTGAGATGGTACCTCAACGAGGTGAGGCGCTCGTAGAGGGAATGGTCGGACAATCTTTTTATAAAGCGTCAGACATTTATCCGACAGTGATGGGATGCTCGAATCGATCCTCTATTCCTCAGTGGCGTGGCTCGTGATCGGCGTGGCGATAGCGGTCGTGATCTACCTGGACCAGAAGAAGCACGGCGAGAAGGGCCTGCTGTGGCCTCTGGTCGGCTTCCTGCTCAGCCTCATCGGCCTGCTGCTCTGGTACATGCTGGTGGTGCGCAAGCGCATGGTCAAGGCCGCGGAGTACCCGGCCCGGCCTCAGTACGAGACGCCCGCCTACAAGTTCGAGAAGAAGGAGGAGGCCGCCCCCGCGGCCAAGCATGAGGCCAAGAAGGTGGTGCACCAGACCGAGGGCGCGCCCCGATGCCCCTCCTGCGGCACGGCCATTTCCGCGCACGATCTGAAGTGCCCTGGATGCGGCAAGGAGCTCAGGTAGGCCCTAGGCGGCGGACATTTTATTTCCATTCCCGGCCATGGCCGGGGCGATGCTGCGCGAGGGCGACCTCATCTACCTCCTGGACGACAGGGGCAGGAGGCATTTCCTCATTCTTTCCGGAGGCATGATGAAGGTCGCCGGCCTGGGGGTCATCGACGGCTCCAGGCTGGTGGACCGGCCTGAGGGCTCCGTCCTCAGGGTCGGCGAGAGGGGGTTCCATGCGCTCCGCCCCGGGGCCAACGAGCTCATGGAATCGTTGGACCGAGGGCCCCAGGTGATCACCCCCAAGGACGCCGCCACCATCGTCTTCCGCCTGGACCTCAAGCCAGGGGACGCGGTGCTGGAGTCGGGCGTGGGCTCCGGCTCGCTCACCACCGCCCTGTTGAACGCCGTGGGCGCCGAGGGCCTGGTGATATCCGTGGAACTGAGGGAGGAGTTCGCCGCCAAGGCGCGCAGGAACGTCGAGCGCTCGCCCTTCGCCAAGGCCTGGGACCTGCGCATCGGGGACGTGGCGAGCGTGGCCGTGGAGGCGCAGGTGGACGCCGTGGCGCTGGACGTCCCGGCGCCATGGCTGGCGTTGGAGAACGTTAACGGCTTCCTCCGCCCCGGCGGCAGGCTGTGCGCCTAAGTCCCCAACACCAACCAGCTGGAGGAGGTCGTGCTAGGGCTGCGCGCCCGCGGCTACCTGGAGGTGGATGCCCTGGAGAACGTGCAGCGGCGCATGGAGGTGCATGCGGGGGGGGTGAGGCCCTCGTACGACACCCTCGGCCACACCGGCTATCTGGTCTTCGCCCGGCGCGCGGCCTCCCTGAGCAAATGATAAGTATCTAGCAGATGGTCCTAGGCGCGGATGAGCTGGGAGTTCGCGGTAACGGCCTTCGCCGCCATATTCGCCATCGTCAACCCGATAGGCAACATACCCTTCTTCGTCACCGTCACCGAGGGCTACACCAAGGAGGAGAGGCACCGGGTCATCGTCATGATATGCCTGGTGATGCTGGTGGTGCTCTTCGCCTTCGGCATCTTCGGCCAGTACATCTTCATGCTCTACGGCATCACCATCCCCATGTTCAAGATCGCCGGCGGGCTGCTATTGTTCTCCGTGGCCTTCGCCATGATGAAGGGGGAGCGCTCCCGGGCCAAGATCACCGAGGACGAGCGCCAGGAGGCCCTGGCCAAGGAGGAGATCGGCGTCGTGCCGTTGGGCATCCCGCTCTTCGCCGGGCCGGGGGCCATCACCACGGTCATGATCTACATCTCCTACGCCATGGGATCCAGCGACATGGTCTTCGACCTGGCGGCGGTGTTCCTCAGCATCATAGCCACCGTGGTCATCAGCTATGTTCTGCTGGTCTACGCCCAGGGCATCTTCGGGCGCATGGGGCGGGGGGGCGCGGCGGCCTTCGGCCGGATCATGGGCCTCCTGCTCGCGGCGGTGGCGGTGGGCTTCATCATGAACGGCATCTTCGACGCCGTCACCCTCTACATTCAGAACGCCCCCTGGGCCTAGGCCCCGACCGAACGGCCAACAGTTAAGTACGGCCGGTGAGATTCCACGACGGGTGCAGCCGTGGTGGTCGCCGAGATAAGGATCGAGCTCAAGCCTGGTGTCGCTGACCCGGAAGGGCAGAACACCAGGAAGGCCCTGGAGCTCCTGGGCTTCAAGGGTATCAAGGGAGTGCGGACCGTCAAGGTCTTCGAGGTCGAGCTGGACTCCCCGCCCGAGGCGGCGGTCAAGGAGTGCGAGGAGATGTGCCGCAAGCTCCTGGCCAACCCGGTCATCCAGAGGTTCAAGGTCACGCTGAAGTGATGATCATGCCCCTCGACCACCTCATGAGCCGGAGGCCGGTGCCCTTCGAGCTTTTCGACATCGACATCCTCTCCGCGGGGGACGCGGAGCTCATGGAGCTCTCCACCAAGCTCGGCCTGAACCTCTCCGTGGACGAGATGAGGATGATCCAAAGGTACTTCGCCCAGAGGATGCGCCGCCCCACGGACGTGGAGCTGCAGTCCATCGGGCAGGCCTGGAGCGAGCACTGCTGCTACAAGTCCTCCAAGAAGTTCCTGCGCGACCATATCTTCGGGCTGTCGCACCCCGACGTCCTGGCCAAGGGCGACGCCGGGGTCATGGCCTTCGACAAGGACCACGCCTACGCCCTCAGGATCGAGTCCCACAACCATCCCTCTGCCATAGAGCCCTATGGCGGCGCGGCCACCGGGATCGGGGGCATCGTCCGCGACGTGCTGTGCATGGGCGCTCAGCCCATTGCGTTGGTGGACCCGCTGTTCTTCGGCCCCCTGGACTTCGCGGGCGAGCTTCCGGCGGGCGCCAAGCACCCCAAGTACCTGATGGGCGGGGTGGTGGCGGGCATCCGCGACTACGGCAACCGGATCGGCATCCCCACCATCGCCGGGGGCATATGGTTCGACGAGCGCTATGCGGGCAACTGCCTGGTCAACGTAGGCTGCATCGGCATCGCCAAGAGGAGCGAGGTCGTCCGCAACGCCGTGCGCGGGACGGGGGACGTGCTCATCCTGGTGGGGGGGCGCACCGGCCGGGACGGCATCCACGGGGTCACTTTCGCATCGGCCGAGCTGCACGAGAAGTCCGAGGAGGAGTCCCGGGGGGCGGTGCAGCTGGGCGACCCAATCATGAAGGAGCCGCTCATCCACGCCTGCCTGGAGGTTAACTCCAAGGGCCTCATCCACGGCATGAAGGACCTGGGCGGGGGCGGGCTGTCGTGCGTGGTGGGCGAGATGGCACTCTCCGGGGACTGCGGGGCCGTGGTGGACCTGGACAAGGTCCCCCTCAAGGAGGAGGGCCTGGCCCCCTGGGAGATCTGGGTCTCGGAGTCGCAGGAGCGCATGATGCTCGCCGCCCCGGAGAGGAACGTGCGCCGCATCCTGGACGTGTTCGAGCTTTGGGACGTTCCGGCGACGGTAATAGGCAAGGTCATCAAGGAGCAGGTGGTGCGCCTTAGCTTCCACGGCGTGCAGGTGTTCGAGATGGACCTGGACTTCCTCACCAAGGGCCCGGAGTACTGCCGCCCGACCTGCGTGCAGGAGCCCCCCGCTCTCATTCAGGAGGAGTTCCCCCAGCTGCCGCGGGAGCTGACGAGCGCGCTATTGCGCCTGCTCTCCGACCACAACATCGCCTCCAAGGAATGGGTGGTGCGCTATTACGATCACGAGGTGCGGGGCAACACCGTCATCAAGCCTCTTCATGGCAAGCTGGGCCTGCGCGGCCCGGGCGACGCCACGGTCATCAAGCCCCTGGACGATTCCTTCCGGGGGCTGGCCATAGCCGTGGGCGTGAACCCCTGGTTCACCTCCCTGGACGCCTACAGGGGAGGGCAGGCGTCGGTGGACGAGGCCTGCCGCAACATCGCCTCCGTGGGGGGCGTGCCCCACTCCCTAACCGACTGCCTGAACTTCGGGAACCCGGAGAAGCCGGAGCGCCTGGGCGAGTTCCGCGAGGCGGTGCGGGGGATCGGGGACGTGGCCGCAGCCCTGGGCCTGGCCTGCCCCTCGGGCAACGTCAGCTTCTACAACGAGACGGCCAAGGGCGCCTGCCTCCCGACGGCCACGGTGCTGGGGGTGGGCATCGTCAACGACATCCGCAAGTGCGTGACCACCGACCTCAAGCAGGAGGGCGATGCCCTCTACCTGGTCGGGGATACGAGGCAGGAGATGGCCGGGAGCGCGCTCTTCCGGGCCTTCGGGGGCCGTGGGGGGGACGTGCCCGGGGTCGTTCCGGCCGCGCTCTCGCTGTCCATGGGCTGCCTGCAGGAATGCATGGAGAGGCAGCTGGTGCGGGCCTGCCACGACCTGTCCGACGGCGGCCTGGCGGTGGCCTTGGCGGAGATGTGCATCGGCGGGGACGCGGGCGTCAACGCCGACCTCTCGGGCATGGCCAAGCTGCCCTCCGCGGTCAAGCTCTTCTCCGAGTCCCACTCCCGATGGCTGGTGGAGGTGCCCCGCGACAAGGAGAACGAGTGGCTGCAGCGGATGCGCGCCCCGTCCTGCCGCATCGGTACCGTGGGAGGGGAGATGCTGGTGATCGAGGACAAGGACGTGCTGGTGGACGTCGAGGTGAAGGAGCTGCGCCGGGCCTGGTCCGAGCCGCTGTGGAAGGTGATGGGATGAGCCGGGACGTCCGCGTATGCGTGCTGCGCATCGAGGGCACCAACTGCGAGGAGGAGACGGCCCGCGCCTTCCGCGAGGTGGGCGCCAGCCCGGAGAAGGTGCACCTGAAGCAGCTGCTGCACCAGTGCCCCAAGGACATGGCCCGGGACCTCTCCTCGTACGACATCCTTGCCCTGCCCGGAGGATTCTCCGCCGGGGACTACGTCCGTGCCGGGGCCATATTCGCCGCGCGCCTGCGCTCCGCCCTCTCCAAGGAGCTGGAGGAGTTCGTGCGCTCGGGCCGGCCGGTCATAGGCATCTGCAACGGATTCCAGATCCTGGTGGAGCTGGGCCTGCTGCCCTCCCTGGAGGGGGTGATGAGCGTCCAGCCGGAGGCCGCCCTATACGTCAACGACTCGGCGCGGTTCGAGTGCATACCCACGCTCCTGAAGCACGAGAACGAGGGCAGCTGCCTCTTCACCAGGACCTTGCCAAAGGGCAAGGTGGTGATGTTCCCCTGCGCGCACGCCGAGGGCAAGCTCATGCTGCCGCAGGAGCGGGAGCCCGCCCTGCTCAAGAGGCTGGAGGACCGCGGCCAGGTGGTCTTCCGCTACGTGGACCCCCAAGGCCGCTACGCCGGGTACCCCTGGTCCCCCAACGGCTCCATATCCTCCATCGCCGGGGTCTGCAACCCGGCCGGCAACGTGCTGGGCCTCATGCCCCACCCGGAGAGGGTGTTCCACCGCTACACCCATCCCGACTGGACGCGCTCCGCCCTGGACCCCTCGGGGGACGGCGACGGCCGGGCCATCTTCCAGTCCTCCGTGGAGCACGTTCGCTCCCAGAGATGATCAGCCTATGGAGATGCGCACCTCGACCTCGTCCCCGTCCTTGAGCCCGAGGGTGCGCCTCAGGTGGTACTTGCAGAGGATCTCGATCACGTCCTCGTAGTGGGAGCGGGAGGGCACCACCACCGCGCACTCGATGTTCTGCAGCGTGGCCAGGTGGCAGATGACGTTGCCGAAGGTGCGGCCGTCCTGCTCGAATCCCTTGATCTTGATGCCCTGCGCCCCGCGCAGGAGGTCGAGCTTGTGCAGGTCCTCCTGCCGCAGCCTGACGTTCAACGTCCCTTCGTAGGGCCTGAACCCCAGGAGCGATTGGAACTGCTCGGAGTAGCCGTCCTGGGTGACGTAGTACTGGCCCTCGCCCATGCCGGTGACCACCTGCCCCCGCACCAGGATGTGGTCCCGGGTCTCGAAGATCCTCTGGTAATCGGAGTACTCGCGGCGAAGGGCGTCCACGCCCTTCTCAGTGAGCTTGATGCGCTGCCTCCGGGCTCCCAGGTCGCGCACGATCCATCCCTTCGCCAGCAGCTCCAGGATGCGCTTGGAGGCCGATTGCTGGCTCATGCCCAGGGCCTCGCCCAGCTGGCGCGAGGACAGCGAGACGTAGTCGTGCATGCCCCCCATGAGGGCGATCTTGCGCAGGGCGATGACCATGCGCCCCTCGCCTTCCTCTTCCATCTTTCCCTCCCTCCTGCGCTCCCCGCTATTGCTGAAAGTAGACTATATATTGAATGGGGGGTTCCTTCGCTGCATATCGACCGATGGGGCCGGTCGTTGGCATCGGCCGGGCCAGCGTTCCTTCGCTCCCCGGCCCTGCGTCCTCGATTGTTATTTCTACAACCATTCCGATTGGTGGCGAGATGAGCGAGAAGGACCGTCATGTGATCGAGGCCATGGGCATGACCGTGGTGGTCATCGAGGACGGCAAGGTGGTACACGTCGGCAAGCCCAGGCTCTCCTACTGCCCCCTTTTCATGAGGCACCGGGGCATCAGCGAGATCACCCCGGAGGTGGTACGGGAGAACGTGGAGTTCCGCATCAGGGACATCGGCATGTGCACGCCCGAGAGGAACATGCGCATGCAGGACTTCCTCACCTACGGCGTCTCGGAGCTGCTGGCCATGGCCGTGTCCCGGAAGGTGCTGGACTGCGCCGTCCTGGTGTCCGACGGCGCCGGGACCTGCGTGGTCACCGACCCCGAGCTCATACAGGGCATCGGAGGGAGGATCTCGGGGATCATCGAGACCACACCCATCGCCGAGGTCGTCCAGGCCATAGGCCGCGAGAACGTCCTGGCGCCCGACAAGGGCACCATCGACCAGTTCGCCGGCGCGCAGCTGGCCTTCTCGAAAGGGCATCGCAACGTGGGCGTGACCTTGGCCAAGGCGCAGGACGCGCGCATGCTGCGCGACGGCTTCGGCTCTTCGGTCATGCTCTTCGCGGTGCACACCACCGGCGTGGACCAGAAGGACGCCCGCGCCTTCTTCGACACCTGCGACATCGTCACCGCCTGCGCCTCCAAGTGGGTCAGGGAGGAGGCCAGGACGCGCGCGTTGCTGCAGGTAGGTAACAAGGTCCCCATCTACGCCGCCAGCGAGAGGGGCAGGCAGCTCCTGCAGGACAGGATCGACCAGCTGGGCGGAAGGAAGGAGAGCGGGCCCGAGGACCTGCCCCGACCGCTCCTCTGATCAGTAGTCCCCGTCGATGGCCAGGTGGTTCCCGGAGCGCAGGAAGATGGTCTTCATGCCCAGCTTCCGCAGCTTGGAGCGTATCAGCGCGTCGTTGGTCACCACGAAGGCGTCCAGGCGCCTGGCCACCTCGATGACGCCGGCATCCCCCTGCACCTCCGTCTCGGCCAGGGGGTACTTGCGCGCCAGGCTGAGCGCCACGGCGGCATGCTTGCTGCTGGACCTCCTCAGCTCCCCGATGACGCAGCCGGGGACGTAGGCCTGGAACTCCCCCAGCAGGCGCTTGAGCTCGAGGTCGAGGTTGATGCGGAACTCGAAGGGCATGAGGAGCGCGTTGGTATCTAGAACGACATTCTGCATGCGACCTCATTGGACGATGCCGTAGCCGATGAGGCGCCACTTGCCCTGGATCTTGCGGGAGACGGCCACGCGCTGCGTCTTCTCCGCGCACACGGGGATCTTGAGCACGACCTCGGACTCGTCGCCCCTGGCGGAGGTCACCACACCCACGGTGGTGGCGGTGCCCACGGAGAGCATGAGGGGCTCGTTGGTCTTGATGTTCTCCACGGCCAGGTCCTGGGCCGTTCCCACGACCCTGTCCAGCAGCTTGGTCTTCATCACGAACTTGTGCATCACCGGCGGCAGGGTGCCGGGCTTGCCCACGACCCTGCCGGTCAGGCCGTCGGACTTGGTCATGGAGGGGTCCAGCTTGGTGCCGATGGCGATGAGGCCGCCGGGCTTGGCCACCTCCAGCCCCATCTCCCCGGCATGCAGGGACTCGATGGTGGTGGTGATCTTCTCCCAGGCGACCTCGCGGCCCTGTTCGACCTTTCGGCCAGGGGCTATCTCGATCTCGTCCCCCACCTCCAGCCTTCCCTGGATGAGGGAACCTCCCAGCACCCCGCCCCTCAAGGTGGCGACGTCGCTGCCGGGGGTGTTGATGTCGAAGCTGCGCGCCACGTACATGCGCGCCGGCCTCTTCACGTCCGTCTTGGGCGTGGGGATGACCTTCTCGATGGTCTCTATGAGCTTGTCAATGTTCACGTTATGGTTCGCGGACACCGGGATTATCGGAGCCTTCTCGGCCACCGTCCCCTTCACGAACTCCTTGATCTGCTTGTAGTTCTCCAGCGCCTCTTCCTTGGTGACGATGTCCACCTTGTTCTGGACGATGATGATCTTGTCCACGCCGATGATGGTCAAGGCCATCAAATGCTCCTTGGTCTGGGGCTGGGGGCACTTCTCGTTGGCCGCCACCAGCAGGAGCGCGCCGTTCATCATGGCCGCGCCGGATAGCATGGTGGCCATGAGGGTCTCGTGACCGGGGGCGTCCACGAAGCTCACGGCCCTATGGAACTGGGCCTC
>JALOTM010000018.1 GCA_025457905.1 Methanomassiliicoccales archaeon | reverse complement strand
ACCCCGGGGCCACCTTGCGGCCCAGGAACACGGAGAGCATGTCCTGGTCCTCCATGCGATGGCGAAGGTCCACCTGCAGCCCCCGAACCCTGTCGCGGGGAGGGCCGAGCCCCGCGCAAGAGGCAACATTGGACTTGTAACCGTCCGCCCCCACCACCATCCTGGCCCGGTACTCCACGGTCTGGCCGCCGGCCTTGCACCTGACCGTGGCCCACTTCCCGAAATCGGCGGAGACGAACCTGGTCCCCCTCTCTATCACCGCGCCCTGGTCCAGGGCGCGCTCCGCCCGGGAACGGTCGAACGAGGCCCGGTTCACGACCATGGCCTTCACCTCCCTGGAGCGCACCTCCACCACCTGGTCGCCGGGGAAATGGAAGTAGGCCCCATGCAACCGGTTCAGGACCGTATCGAAGGCGGAGGCCATCTCCACGACCCGGGGGGCGACGAGCCCCGTGCACTGCACCGGCAGCCCCACCTCAGGGTGCTCCTCCACCACGACCACGCTGGCCTTCGGGGCGGTGGCGGCCGCGAAGCTCGTGCCCGCCGGCCCTCCTCCCACCACCAGGAAGTCGCAGTCCTTCACGCCATCAGCAAGAGCACCTGCGTATATGGAAATTTGGCTTCATCCCTCGGCATGGCGGGAGCGGGCCAGGATGGCGATGGCCACCATGGCCGCCAGGGCCAGGGCCGCGAAGGCCCAGGAGGGCATACTGCCCAGCTGGGCGTTCAGCGCCAGGAGGAGCAGGAAGAGGGACACGGCCATGACCATGACCCCGAACAGGAGGATGCGGAGGTAACCCCGCAGCGCCGCCCTCTGCAGTGCGTCCTCGGTCTCCCCCCTACCGTCACGGCGCACGCCCAGCACATCCCGGGAGCGGCAGGTGTGGTCCCCGGCCATTATGGCCACCAGCCCGATGCCGAACCCCGCCCAGGTGCCGGCCAGGCCCAGCCCGGAAAGGTAGGCCAGGGCGGCCACGTTCATCACCAAAGCGGCACCCGCGGCCAAGGAGAAGAGGGATTGCCTGGCGTTCCTCAGCCCCCATCCGTACGCGGCGAACAGGGCGGCGTTGGCCACTGCCAGGGCCAGTGACCTTTCCAGGCTCCCGGAGAGCAGGGCGGCGACGGCACCGATCCCTATGAGCCCCACCAGGACCAGGACCGTAGCCCGATCAACCAGCCCCCTCATCCCGAGTGCGTGGGCGATGCCCTCCCCTCCCTCAGATATTTGTAAAGGGGGACCTCAGGGTCCCAATCGACCACCCGGCAGTAGCGTCCCAGCTCCGACACCAGGTCCTCGCGGCGCACCTTTTGCATGCGGCGCGCCAGCTCCCCGCCAATGGTGCCCTGGCGCTCCGGCGCCTCCAGGGGGAAGGTGTCCATGGAGAGCACGAAGACCTCGTGCCCCCTCCCGCCCAGCTCCATGAGGCTGCCGATTATCCTCTTGTCCTCCAAAGGGGATATGGCCACGACCATCGAGGAGGAGGGGAAGTACCTCCCCAGGGCGACGTTGATGCTCTGGGTGGAGCGCAGCTCCCCCGGCCGAGTGGCCAGCAGTCGGTCGACCACCCGGTAGAACTGCCTTCGCCCGAAGCCTAGGGGAACGACCTCCATGGTCTCCCCCAGGACCAGCAGGCCCACCCGGTCCCTCTCCTTGAGGTAATAGGATGCGATGGAGGCGGCGGCGTCCACCTGTCGGTCCACCACCCGATGGCGCGCCTCCGGGTCGCGCAGCCTGGTGCGCGCGTCCACCAGGATCACCACGTCCCCCGAGCGCTCGCTCCGCATGTCGTTCACCTGGACATCGTCCCGGCGGGCGCTGGCCTTCCAGTTGATGCGCTTGAAGGAGTCCCCAGGCTGATACTCCCTGAGGCAGTAGAACTCCATGCCCGGGCCCAGGGAGGTCGATGGCACGTTCCCCGATTGGGCGCGCAGGTGCGAAGGCCTGAGCCCGCACCTCCTCAGGTCCTGCACCTTTGGCAGCACGAGGACCCTGCTCCGGTACGGCAGGACCTGCTCCCTGGACGAGACCATGAGAGGGTCTCTCCATCTGGCCTGCAGGTCCCCAAACTCGTAAGAGCCTCGCCGGTCGAAGCGCAGGCGGTAGCGCAGCGTGGTCGTGGCCCCCTCAGGGAGCACCAGCGGGAAGCGCTCCCTCCCCTCCACCACCACCGCCCCCTCTGGCACCTGGTCCATGAACTCCACGTAGTCCAGGGGCTCGCCGCGGTTCTCGATGGTGAGCGTAACCTCCACTGCCTCGCCCTCCTGCAGGCGCTCCGATTCCAGGGCGCGGGAGAAGCGCAGGTCCATGATGGGAGGGCGGTTCAGAAGGAAGGAGAGGTAGAGCAGCATGGCCATGGGGATGAGGAGCGAGATGAGCTCCCACCTCAGGCCCGCCAGGCCCAGGAACAGGAGGGCCAGGGCCATTCCCAGAAGCGCCGCGCCCGAGAGGCTGCGCATTCACACTACCTTCGGGACGGCCACGTCCTTGAGGACAGATTCCACCACCGACTGCGGCTTCACGCCCCGTATCCAGGGGTCCGCCGCCAGTATGAGGCGGTGGGCCAGGGCCGGGACGGCCACCTCCTTTACGTCGTCCGGGAGCACGAAGTCGCGCCCCAGCAGCGCCGCCCGGGCGGAGGAGAGGCGCATCAGGGCCAGGGAGCCCCTGGGGCTGGCGCCCACCTCCACCTGGGAATGCTCGCGCGTGGCGGAGATGATGCGCACGATGTAGTCCTCGATGACGTCCTGGACGTGCATCCGCTCCACGTGCTCCTGCATCTCTACGATCCGTTCCGGGGAGCAGACCTTGGACATGGTGACCTCCTCGCGCCCCCTCTCCCGCCGCCGGCGGAGGATCTCCTGCTCCTCCTCCCGCGAGGGATAGCCGACGTTGGTCCGGATGAGGAAGCGGTCGATCTGCGCCTCTGGGAGGGGATAGGTGCCCTCGTACTCGATGGGGTTCTGGGTGGCCAGGACGATGAAGGGGCGCGGGAGGCGCATGGTCTCGCCCTCCAGGGTCACCTGGCGCTCCTGCATGGCCTCCAGCAGGGCGGACTGCGTCTTGGGCGGGGCGCGGTTGATCTCGTCCGCCAGCAGCATGTTGGCGAACACCGGCCCCTGGCGCAGCTTGAAGGCCCCGCTCTGGCGGTCCAGGATGTAGGTGCCGGTGATGTCCGCGGGCAGCAGGTCGGGCGTGAACTGCACCCTCTTGAAGGCGCAGCCAGTGGCCTGGGCGAAGCAATTGGCGGTCAAGGTCTTGGCCAGGCCAGGATAGTCCTCGAAGAGCACGTGCCCGTTGCACAATATGGCCATCATCACCCTCTCCAGCACCTCCCTCTTGCCAACTATGGCCTTGCTGACCTCGTCCATCACGGCACGGCACGTCGCCTGCAGCTCCTCCGTCCTCATCTCATCTCCTCCACCTTCCTCATCAGGATCGGGAATCGTGAACCGAACGAGTATACCTGCGCCTTCCCCTCATCGGTGACCAGGGACTCCGGCTCATAGGCGCGCTTGTGGTCCGCCCCGACCAGCCATTCCAGGTCCTGGTCCTTGAGGAGGGGCCCGGCGGTCATCGGGTCGCCCAGCAGCGCCTCCGCCTCTGCGCGGGGGAGGTGATGGCGCAGCATGAACCGGCGCACGGCCATCTCCCTAAGCTCCAGGAGGACCTGAAGCTGGCTATAGGGAGAGCCCTCCAAGGCGCGGGACACCACATCCACCTCTCGCTCCACGGCGTTGGAGGGCCTCTCCGCCCTCTCCCGAGGCATCTGGAAGGACCTCTGCCCCGCCTTGGGGTACACCACCCAGAGGAGCGCCAGGGCGCACACTCCCAGCACCACCACCAGGAAGCCCCAGCGCACCTTGGGGTCCTGGACTATGGCCTCCAGCAGGGGGAGGGCCAGAAGGGCGAGGGTGATGACCATCCCCAGGCCCACGAGCACGGCCAGGCCGCCTCCAGTTTCGGGCTCTTCGCCCAGTCCCAGGCCCCGATGGTAGATCTCATCGGAGCTGGTGGACCGCCTCGGCAGCTCGGCCATCGCCTCCCCCATGATGGAACGAAGTGGAAATCTCGCCCAGGCAGCGCAGCGCCCTCTCCTTCTTCTCCTCGCTCATGGCATGGTCGCTGTACCAGGCCTCCTCGAAGAGGACGGTGAGCTCCTCCGTCGGGCCACGGGGCCACCGGAAGCGGCCCTCCGCGATGGCGGCCAGCTCTCGGGGCGTGAGGGTGGAGGAGTCGGAAAGCCGTGCCGCCACCAGGCGGCTCATGCTCTGGTAGGTGCGCACGATGACGCTGCGAGCGTCCTCGCCCGCGTACAGGTCGTCCACGGCCTTGTCCACGATGGCCTTGGCCCGTCGCATCTCCATGGCCCCGGCGGCCCGGGAGGCGAGGACGGGGCGCGACCGCAGGTAGCGCGGCACCATGGACAGCCCTAGTACAGCGATCACGATCAGGAACCCCAGGATGAGGAGGGAGCCCTGTCCACCGTCCGGGGCCACGACCGGGCCCTCTTCCTGTTCCGGCTCATCGACCCCGTCCCCGTCCCCATCGCCCGGGGCGCCGATTATCTGGCCGTCGGTCAGGGAGGCGAAGATGATTACCGCCCCCACCAGCGCCATGAGGGCTATGTATCCCGCCATGCTCCTGGAGCCCGTGGGGCTGGCCTTCCCTCGCGCGCCCTTCCTCCTGGAACCGGAGAGCACGAGCCATAGCCCGATGAAGAGGAAGATGGGCACCAGCGTGTAGGCCAGTATCTCGGCCACCGCATAGGCCTCGGGGCCGAGCGGCTCTCCCCCCTCGCCCAGGTCGAAGCGCCCGATGTTGGCCACCATGAGGCCTACGGCAATGACCACTACGGCCACGGCCAACGTGGCGATTATCAGCTTGGCGTCCGATGCCCTGCCCACCACGCCCATTCGAACCGCTCTGGGCGCTATATAATCCTATTCCGGGGGGCCGAGCTGGGCCTTGGTGCGGAACTGCTCCTGGAACAGGCGCGAGACCGTGTCCAGGGTGTCCGCCTCGTCAGTGCGCTTGTCCTCTCGGACGGACTTGATCCTCGCCAGGCGAAGGGCGAACCCGGAGGCGTACTTGGGGCTCCGCTGGACCTCGTCGAAGGCCACCTCCACCACCACCTCCGGCCTGACGCGCACGGTGTACTTGCCCTCCGAGACCTTCAGGGAGAGCAGGCGGGCCGTCATCCGCTCGAACTCCTCGTCCGTCAGGCCCTTGAAGGTCTTTCCCACCTCGGCAAAGCCGCCCTCGGTCCTGGCGCCCAGATAGTAGTCGCTGAGCCATCCCTCCCGTCGGCCGTAGCCCCAGTCCGCGCCCAGTATGACCAGGTCCAGGGTGTGCGCCCTCTTCACCTTCAGCCAATGGCCTCCCCTCTTGCCCACCTCATAGGCGCTGGAAAGGTCCTTGGCCACCAGCCCCTCGTGGCCCTCCGAGAGGGAGCGCTCGTAGAAGGCCCTGGCCTCCTCCAGGTCGGAGGTGACCAGGCGGGGGACCAGCAGCTCTGAGGGCGTGATGCTCCTCAACAGCTCCCATCTCTCCTCATAGGGCGCCCGGATGGTCTCCCTCCCGCCCAGCAGCAGGATGTCGAAGAGGAAGAGCCGGAGCGGGACCCGCTCGGCCGTGCCGTCGATGTCGTGCACGCGCGTGACCCTCCTCATGACCTCCTGGAACGGAAGGGGGCGGTCGGTGTAGGCAACGGCCTCGCCCTCGACGATGAACCTTTCGGCGCCCAAGCGCTGCCTGGAAACCTCCACCAACTCCGGCACGCTGGAGGTGATGTCCGTCAGCCGGCGGGAGAACACCCTGACCTCCTCCCCATCCCGATGGATCTGCACCCTGGCCCCATCCAGCTTGAACTCGAATGCCGCCCTCCCTAGGGAGGCGAGGGCCTCCTCCACCCCGGACGACATCTCTGCCAGCATGGGGCGGATGGGGGTGAACAACCTCATGCCCACGTCCCTGAGCGCATCCGGTCCCTTGAGGACGAGGTCCGAGGCCAGGCCGCCCACGTCCCCCTTGAGCATGTTGGCGCTGCGCACCGCGTCGGCCGGGGCGCCCGAGGCGTAGGCGACGGCTTCGAGCAGGAGGCCCTCGTTCACGCCTATCCGCATCTCCCCCCACAGGCTGCGCAGCAGATACTCCCGCTCCCTCCCATCGAGGCGGGTCAACAGCCCGGCTAGGAGGTCCTCCTTTACCTTCCGGGAACCAGGGCCCTTGGCGGAGGCGATGCGGTGGAAGGCGCTCTCCACGTCCAATATTCCCACCTCCCCCTGGTCGAAGAGGGTCCGCTGTCCCGTCCCCACGGCCCTCTTGACCGTGCGGTATCCCACATCCAAGGAGCGCCTGTCCGCCTCTGGCAGGATCCGGCCAAGGAGCAGGAGGACGGCCGGTTTGACCTCCTCCTTCGCCAAGGACCGAAGGAACGAGCCGATGAGCTCGACCTTGCGCCTCTTCCCGGGTTCCGCCTCCACGGTGGCGCAAAGGTCTGCCAAGCTGCGGAAGGTGGTCGACACGCATGAAGGAGCGGCGCGGCGCGTAATCTACTTGCCGCCTCTGAGGAAAAGAAGGAACGGGCGTCCTGCCGCCCTCAGCCCTTGGACACCTTCTCCCAGTCCTTCTGGAAGCGCTCGATGCCCGCGTCCGTCAAGGGATGCTTGAACATCTTCTTGAGCACGTCGTAGGGAATGGTGGCGATGTGCGCGCCCATGCGCGCCGCCTGCGTGACATGGACAGGATGCCGCACCGAGGCCACGATGACCTCCGTGCCGAAGTCGTAGTTGTCAAGGATGTCAAGGATCTCGGCGATGAGGTCCATGCCGTCCTGGCCCACGTCGTCCAGGCGGCCCACGAAAGGGGAGACGTATGCTGCTCCGGCCTTGGCGGCCAGCAGGGCCTGGTTGGCGCTGAAGATGAGCGTCATGTTGACCCTGATGCCGTCCTTGGCCAGGGCCTTGGTGGCCTTGAGGCCCTCCTCGGTCATGGCGATCTTGATGACGATGTTCTCGTGGATCTTGGCAAGCTCCTTGGCCTCCTTGACGATGTCCTCGGCCTTGGCGCTCATCGCCTCCACGGAGACCGGACCTCCGACCACCTCGCAGATGCGCCTCACGTTGGTCTTGAAGTCCCCGCTCTCCTTGGCGACCAGGGTGGGGTTGGTCGTCACCCCGTCGAGTATGCCCCAGCTGTCCACTTCCTTGATCTGCTCCAGGTTGGCCGTGTCGATGAATATCTTCATTCTCATCTCCTCCTCATGACCTCTTCCGCGGCCTCGATGATCCTGTCGGCGGTGAGGCCGTACTTTCGCATGAGCTCCTCCCCCTCGCCCGACTCGCCGAAGGTGTCCATCATCCCCACCATCCTCATCGGCACGGGGTCGTGCTCCGCCAGGTAGCTGGCCACTGCGGCCCCCATCCCGGAGACCACATTGTGCTCCTCGGCGGTGACGATGCCCCCGGTCTTCTTGACGGCGGCGGCCACCAGGCCCTCGTCCAGGGGCTTGATGGCGCTCATGTTGATCACCTGAGCGGAGACGTTCCTCCTCTCCAGGACCTCGGCGGCCTCCAAGCAGCGCGAGACCATGATGCCGCAGCCCATGAGGGTGATGTCATCCCCTTGGCGCAGTACGCATCCCTTGCCTATCTTGAAGGGCGCGTCCCATTCGGTCACGTTGGGAAAGTCCAGGCGCCCCATGCGCATGTAGCACGGGCCGTTCCAATCGGCGAAGGCCTTGGTCATCTTGAAGGCCTCGGCGGCGTCCGAGGGCACACCTACGGTGAAATTGGGCAGGGTGCGCATAAGCGCCACGTCCTCCCCGGTCTGGTGGGAGGCGCCGTCTCCGCCCACGGTGATGCCCGCGTGCGTGGCGCAGATCTTGACGTTGAGCTTGGGATAGGCGATGGACTGCCTGATCTGGTCCCAGCACCTTCCGGTGGCGAACACCGCGAAGGTGGAGGCGAAGACCACCTTTCCAGAGGCGGCCAGGCCTGCGGCCACGCCCATCATGTTCTGCTCCGCGATGCCGCAGTTGAAGAAGTGCTCGGGGAACTCCTTGGCGAAGTCGGCCGTCCTCGTCGAGCCGCTCAGGTCGGCGTCGAGCACCACCACGTCCTTGCGGGACTTGCCCAGCTCCACCAATGCTCGCCCATACTCCTTCCTCTGCGAGGCGTAGGTCCACTTCATATGTCTTCCCCCAGCTCGCGCAGGGCCTTCTTGGTCTCCTCGTCGTTGGGCGACTTGCCATGGAAGGAGAGCGCGTTCTCCATGAAGCTCACGCCCTTGCCTTTCACGGTGTGGGCCAGCACCATGGTGGGCCGGTTGCGCACCTCCTTGGCCTTGTCGCAGGCGTCCAGGATCTCGCGCATGTTGTGCCCGTCGATCTCGATGACATGCCAGCCGAAGGCCTTCCACTTGTCCGCCAAGGGCTCGAGCGACATGATCTTCTCAGTGGGGCCGTCGATCTGCAGCTTGTTTCGGTCGAGGAAGGCGGTTATGTTGTCCAGTTCGTAATGGGCCCCGAGCATGGCCGCTTCCCAGATCTGCCCGCTCTGCATCTCGCCGTCGCCGCACAGGCAGTAGATGCGATAGGCCCTGCGGTCCAGCTTGGCGGCCAGGGCCATACCGTTGGCCACGCTCAGCCCCTGACCCAGCGAGCCGGTGGACATCTCCACCCCTGGCAGCTTGCTTTTGCTGGGATGGCCTTGCAGGCGGCTGCCCAGCTTTCTCAGGCTCAATAGCTCCTCCACCGGGAAGTACCCGCTCTCGGCCAGCGCAGCATAGTATGCGGGGGCGGCATGGCCCTTGGACAGGACGAAGCGGTCCCGGTCCTCCCAAGAGGGGTCGGTGGGGCGGTGGTGCATTACCTTGAAGTAGAGCGCGGAAAGGATGTCGGTGGAGGAGAGGGAGCCTCCCGGATGACCGGAACCTGCCGCCCTGGTCATCCTGATGATATGCCGGCGGATTAGGTTGGCCCTCCGCTCCAGCTCAACAATGACGTCGTCGGGATATGCTGTCAATCGGTGCACCTCAGGGGTGGGCTGGGGAATAATCAGGATGTCAGTTTAAACCTTTTGCACGGGGAAGTCTAGCTGGAATCAGCCCGGGCCTTCGACTCGTTCAAATGACCAACCAAAGAAATTGTGGAAGCGGAGCGAAAAGAGAACAAGGCCAGAGGTCGTTCCGCGAAGCATTTATCATTGATGAGAGCTTAGCCTGATTGAACTTGATACGCTTGACCTTCCGCATGGCGACGGCCTTGTCACTGATTCTTATCCTGCTATTGCCAGCTTCAGTGCTGGCCGCAACCGAGATGAC
>JALOTM010000215.1 GCA_025457905.1 Methanomassiliicoccales archaeon | reverse complement strand
AGGACCGACGCCTCCGATCCTGAGGGGATGACCGAGGCCTTCCAAGGGGCCCGACACATCCTTGCACAGCTGGACGGCCCCTGGGGGAGAGGACCGGCGGAGAGGGCCACGACCGGCTCTTGAGAGATGCCTCATCAGACGATGTCCACCTTCATACGGTGGAGCACGTCCACCGTGGTGCGCAGCGCCTTCCCGGCATCGCGCAGGTGGCGATAGATCTCGCTGCGCTTCATCATCATGGCGACGTCCGTCTCCTTGAACAAGGAGCCCATGGCCGCCATGTACTCCGCCTCGATCTCATGCATGAAGCCCCTGGCCCTTCTCACGACGCCTTCGAAGTCATCCTTCTCGGAGGCCAGGATCCTCACCCCTTCGACCACCGCCTCCGTGCCCTTCAGGAGGTCCTCGGCCATGGCCTTAGTGTGCGAGTCTGGAGGCACCTGGAAGGCGAACATCTCCCGCGCCGTCTCCACGGAGTAGTTGAGGATGTAGTCCATCTGCCTCGACAGCCCATATATCTCCTGGCGGTCGAAGGGGGTGGAGAAGGCCTGGCTGAGCTTGTCCTCCATGCGGTGCCGGTACTCGTCCAGCTCCCGCTCCTGTTTGTCGAGGTCGGTAGGGGCCACCTGCGGGGATCCCTCCATCCACTCCAGGAGCCCCCTAACGCCCTTGGCGGTCATCTCCGCCTGTATGACCAGCATGCCCTCGAAGTCGTACTCCTTGGGGAAGATGGCCTCGAACAGGCCTCTCCTCCTCCTCTGCTCATCGGAACCAGACATGTTCAGGACCCTCCCATGGGTATGATCAGTTCTAGCAACAGGTATAGGCCGCCGGAGACCAGCATGGTCGCGGGGATGGTTAAGGCCCAGGATACGATGATCTCCCTGCCCACGGACCAGCGCACCTTCTTGGGATCGACGGCCGCGCCCACGCCAATGATGCTCGAGGAGATGATGTGGGTGGAGGAAATGGGAGCGCCGTAGACGGTCGAGAAGGCAATGGAAGCCGCGGAGGCGGCCTGCGACTCCATGGAATGCACCGGTCGCACGCGGAAAATGCGGCTGCCCAGGGTGCGCATGATCCTCCAGCCCCCTCCGAGGGTGCCCAGCCCGAGGAGGACGGCGCAGGCCACCCTGGCCCATAGCTCCACCTCCAAAACCTCGGTTACGCCCGCGCTGAATACGATCAGGGCGATGACCCCCAGCTGCTTCTGAGAGTCGTTGGCGCCGTTGAAGAAGGCCATGCCCGCGGCGGCCGCCCAGTTCACCCCGATTATCTTGCGGTTGACCTGCCTCTTGGCGTTCCTCAGGGCGACCGCCACCAGCTTGTGGGCGATGTATCCCCCGACCAGGCCGATGAGCACAGAGACGGCCAGGAAGACGAGTATCTTCATCAGCCCCACCAGCTCGTGGCCGGACGACACAAGCTCCTCCCAGCCCCAGAGGACCGCGCTGAGGCCCTCGGCCGCCACCGCCGCCCCCACCAGCCCTCCTATGAGGGCGTGCGTGGAGGACGAAGGCACCGCAAGGTAGTAGGTGAGGAGGTTCCAGGTGGTGGCTCCCATCAACGCGGCCAGCAGGAGCAGAACCGTGGACTCCCCCGGCTCCACCAGGAGCAGGCCGGCCAGCGTGAAGGCCACGGCCGTGCCCCCCAGGAGGGCGCCAAGGAACTCCATCGAGGCCACCAGCATAATGCCCTGACGAGGCTTGGCGGAACGGGAGGCGATGAAGGTGGCGGCTATGGAGCTGGCGTCTTGAAAGCCGTTGGTGAAAGTGAAGATCAATGCCAGAAGCACCGCCACCGCGGCCAGGAGCTCGATCAAACGGGGACCTCTGGCATGTGATGCGCGTCCGCTCTATTTCCATTTGCGCCAGCCCGCCATCAACTTTTTATTCCCGCGGCGGCGTAATCATCGGGGGAATGCAACGTGAAGACGTTGGTAACGTACATGACCGTCACCGGCAACACCAGAAAGGTGGCGGAGGCGATCTTCGAAGAGATAAAGGGAGCCAAGGACATCAAGCCCATGGACGAGGTCACCAGCTTGGAGACCTATGACCTGGTCTTCGTGGGCTTTCCGGTGATGCGCTTCGGCCCTCCAGATGCGGCCAAGGCCTTCCTTGAGGGCAAGGCCAAGGGCAAGAGGGTGGCGGTGTTCGTCACCCACGCCATGTGGGCGGACCTGGAGCCGCTCAAAGGCATATTGGAGAAGTGCAAGGACCCGGCAAAGTGCGCGGACATGGTGGGCTTCTTCGACTGCCAGGGGGAGCTGTCCGAGGCCGTGGCCAAGAGCCTGCTGAACAACTCCAACCCGGAGATGCAGAAGTTCGGCATGATGCGGCCGAAGACCATGGGCCACCCGGATGAGAGAGACCTGAAGGCTGCCAAGGCCTGGGCCAGACAGATGTGCGCCAAGAAGTGACCAGGCCCATAACCTCGAGGCTCGAAGGAATGATATCCTCCCTTCATGTTCCAGGCTAGGGTCTGGCCCTTGAGCGCGACAAGGAGGAGGCTGAGCAGGAGAGGTGCGTTCCTCGTCCTATCAGGACTGTTCTGCATCGCCCTGGCCACCATATCAATACCACAGGCGGCCGAGAACGGCCCGGCGGCGGTGGCCTCGGTGATATTCGCCTACGTGATGGTATTCTTCTTCCTTACCGGGCTGGCCACCTACGTGTCGGTGAGGAGGCGCAGCCTCATCCGTGGCAGGAAGGTCCTGCTGGCCATGGGCCTTCTG
>JALOTM010000214.1 GCA_025457905.1 Methanomassiliicoccales archaeon | reverse complement strand
CGTCCTTGTCGCGCACGACGACGAAGTCGCGCGACTGCAGGTTGCCCGCCGAGGGGGCCAAAGTCCCCAGCCTCAGCATCTCCTCCACCAGCCTCTCCGGGACCTCCTCCTCCGTGAAGGCCCGCACGCTCGCCCTCCGCTCGATGGCCTCGACCAGATCCATGACGGTTCCTCCTTTGCCCAAGTGATGAATCTATCCTGGAATGTAGATAAAGCTTGTCCGGAACCTTCGGGCGCCACCGAAACAGATATAATGGCGGGGGGGATGCACGCTCATGAATGTGCAGTGCCGCCTCGTGCTGGACTATGAGAGCGAGGAGCAGGCCCGCAACGTGGCGCGCTCCATCTCCCTGGACAACGGCGGCTACGCGGAGGCGAAGGTGGAGGGGAGCCGGCTGGTCATAACCTCCTCGGCGGCCTCCGCCCCCTCCATGCTGCACACCCTGGAGGACCTCATGGCCTGCCTCAAGGTGGCCGACCAGGTGGTCAAGGGCGGATCAGGCCCGGACGCCCTCCCGGACCTTGACCGCTAGCCCCTTCCTTATGGCCAGCATCTCCTCGGCCACCAGCAGCGCCCTGCCTATGGCCAGCAGCTCGTCCTTCTCGTTCACCACCAGCACCTCGTCCATCGGCACCAGCGCCGGGTCGCAGGCCTTGACGAACTGGCAGAAGACGTTCTTGCCCTCGCGGTTGAACGGCTCGCTGTCCTGGTCCACCACCACCCTCAGCGCGGGCGCGGGGAAGGCCCTCATCAGGCGCCTGGCTCCCCCCGGCCGCAAGGTGAAGAATCCGTCCGGGGCCCTCATGGAGAGGATGTGCTCCCCGTCCACGGCCACGTTGCGGATGCGGTCCGTGTTCTTGGACTTGGTGAGCTCGACCTTGCCCTCGAAGAGCGCCTCGGCGGCACCGCGGCCGAACTGGTAGTCGGCCACGGCCCTGATTCGCGCCAGGTCCGGGTCGAAGCCCCCTTGGGCATCGCCCAGGGAGGAGAGCATGTCCAACGTGGCCTGGCCCTCGTAGAGCATGGAGAGGCCGTACTCGTGCGCATGGGAGAAGCGCTCCATGAGCTCCCGGGTCCTCTCCTGCACGTCCCGGTCCTTGATGCGCGGGAAGACCGACTGGGAGATGGGGTACACCTCGTCCAGGTCCGCCGGCACCGGCCCGAAGGGGGACATGACCACGAAGTGCGCCCTGGCCACCTCCGACATCTGGGACATCTCCTTGGCGTAGAAGCGGGAGTACGGGCGGTCGCCCTCCTCGAGCACCACCGCCAGGTCCGTCTGCGCCGGCTTCCGGTAGCGCTCGAAGTAGCGCCTCTCGTAGCGGAAGGCCGCCGGCCTGTCCAGCGATTCCGGCCCGGTGTAGAAGAAGGCCCCCTCCCGGCTCAGGGGCTCGAACCTCTCCAGGAACGCCTTGTGGCGTCCCAAGGCCCTGAGAGCGTCCAGCAGGGCGGGGTGGGCGCGGCAGCGCTGCTCCACCAGCTCCCATAGGGTCCCCTCGAGCAGGGCGCGCTTGGCCCTCTCGATCTCCTTCCTGGAGGCGTGCAGGTTGTGGAGTGCCAGCACCTCGGCCCTCCGCTCCTCCGGCAGGGCCAGGAGCGATTCCAGGGTGTGCTCGCGGCAGGCGGGGCACTCGCACTCCAAGGCCCTCATGTCCTTGAGGTGGTAGGTGCCCTCGGGGAACATCATGCGCCCGTCCCGGGCGAACTTGGCGTAGGAGGCGGAGTCGAACATGTCGCAGCCCAGGAGGATGGCCAGCGAGAACACCATGGGGTGCCCGGCGCCGAAAAGGTGCACCGGCCGGTCCGGCGAAAGCCCCATCTTCGAGGAGACGACGACGTCCACCAGGTCCGCGAAGCGGTAGCCCTCCATGAGCGGCACCACCCCTCCGATGGGGAACACGTCCACCGGCAGGCGGGAGAGGTCGCGGGCGCACTCCGTGCGCAGGTCCCGGAAGACCGACCCCTGCACCACCCCGGCCAGCATCATCCCGCCCTTCATGCCCCCGGCCTCCGCGGTGCGCTCCAGGGTGACCCTCACCGCCTCCGCGGTCCTCTCCCGGCCCCAATCCGGCTCCGTGAAGATGTCCAGGACCGTCCCGATGTCGCTGCCCACGTCCCTCTGGAAGGCCACGATCTCGGGGTTTCGCACCTCCACCTCGCCGTACATGTGGCTCTGGAACGTCCCTGAGTCGGTCATGATGACGCCATCGTAGTCGAGCAGGCGGTGCAGCCCCTCCGACAGCGCCCTCTCCCTCAGGCGGGCGTCGTTGCGGATGATGTACGAGTTGGTGATGAGGGCCTGGAAGCCCAGCTCCTTGAGGCGCCTGGGGGGGATGGTGGCCAGGCGGGGGTTGACCACCGGCAGCAGGCAGGGCGTCTCCAACGGACCGTGGGGGGTGTCGAAGCGGCACATCCTGGCCAGCCCGTCCCTCTTCAGTATCTCTAGCATCGAGCGAAGGAAGGCCGGTCCGCTTATTAAGCCTTCCATCCCTCCCGCGGTAACCATAAAGACGTGGCCAGGCAATGGGGCTGCGTTCATATGCGCTTCGAGTACAAGATGGTGATAGCCGTGCGCAAGGACCTCAGGCTGTCCCCTGGCAAGCTGGCCGCCCAGGTGGCGCACGCCGCGGTGAACTGCGCCTTCGCCTCCAAGAGGAGGACGCCGAAGTGGTTCGAGCCCTGGTACACGGAAGGGCAGAAGAAGGTGGTGGTGAAGGTCGCCGGCCTGGACGAGCTGCTGCG
>JALOTM010000213.1 GCA_025457905.1 Methanomassiliicoccales archaeon | reverse complement strand
CTCGTCGCCCAGGTCGGTGAACCTCTCCCCTTCCTCCATGCCCACGGTCACCTGCCCTCGGCGATGGGCGCGCGAGGCTAAATCCCTTTAGAGGGATTCCCCGGGACCATAGGAAGGGCGCAAGACGCCGTGCCTATCGCTTCCCCTTCTTCGACCTCCTCACCATCACGACGGCCACCACGGCCGCTAGAACGACGAGGACCACCCCTACGATGAGCAGAAGAGGTAACTCCTCCGGTTCGCCGGGTATGGCCTGCACCAGGACATGGTTGGATTCCGCAGGGCCGTACTCCTCATCCCCCTGCCAAACGACCCAGAGCGTCCAGTTCCCCCAGGTCCCGCAGCCGAACTCCCGCTCGTACTCCCCGTCGGCGATCTGCGCCGAGAACTCGTATGGCCCGGTCCCGTTTATGGTCCAATAGAGCTTGATGGGGCCTGTGATGGGCTCGGAGGCCGTGACCTGCAGGATGAACGCCTCCTCCAGGTAGGCGGTGGTGGCGGAGCTGGTGAGCTCCAGCGTCACGGGCTGGGAAGCCGTCGCTCCCTCTGGCACAAAGGATGCCATCGACACGAAGACCAGCACAGCCAGAAAGATGCTTGTCGCGCGTGCTCTCCTCTTGAGGCTGCAAGTATAATGGTACTTGCGCACACCACCAACTCCCTTGGAAGTAATTCGGCGGGAGGGGATATAAGACTGTTCCATTCCTTGGAGCACTGGTCACCTCTCGAATATGCCAGCTGACGAGATCCAGGTTTCAGTACTTGCCATGCTTCCTTGCCGACTTGACGGCCGCCCTCATGCTCTCGATGGGCGTCTTGGGCGAGGGCTCGCATCCGGGGGCCAATATGAAACCGCTGCCGCCCATGGCCTCCCGGCAGGCCTGGGAGACCTCCTTGTCGATCTCCTCCGGGCTCCCGTTGGGGAGGGTATGGGTGTGGTCCATGCCGGACATGAGGCACAGCTGAGGCCAGTTGTCCTTCGCATCCTTCAGGTTGGGGTTGGAGCCCTGGGACCACCAGGAGATGCCTTTCACGCGATAGGACCTCCGCCACGCATTTACGAGGTCGAAGTAGGGCTCTATGCCGCAGATGTGCGCGATATGGACCGTGTCCGGCGTCCCTCGGAACACGTTCTCATCGTAATGGGCCCCGAACTCCTTGTATTGCTGGTCGGTGAGGATCTCCTTGCTGGCCCTGGTCGACAGGTACCAGACGGAGTGGGCACCGCTCCTCACGCACTCGTTGATGAAGGAGGTCACCGTGCCCCCCAGGGCCTCCAGTCCCTTCTTTAGGGCCTCCGGATCGGTGATCATCTGGATGAGCACCTCCTCCATCGGGCAGATCCTGGTGGCGAACGTGATGGGACTGGGGATCGAGACCATCACCGGCACGGTGTCGTGGTACCTGTCCGTGCATATCTCGCAGGCGTCGAGGTACACCCTCATGCGGCCATCGATCCGCGGGTCGAGGACCTCCAATTTCTCCCAATCCTCCGGCGCCTTGATGGGGAAGTTGCCCAGGGCCATGTGGATGTCCGGCTCCTTGGACACCTTCATCCGGATGCCGTAGCCCTGCGCCAGCAGGCCGACGTCCGAGAGGCAGCAGATGATGTCCGGCCTGACCGTCTCGAAGAACGCGATGTGCGCCTTGGCCATGTTGTAGCCGCTGGAGGCGTACTTGGGGATGTCCAGTCCGGGAACGAATTGCTTCTCGAAGATGCCCCCGATGAAGGATATGGGCACGAAGTCGGGGGTCTCATGGTCCAGAGCGGCCTCGAACCTCTCCCTGGAATTCATTTCTTACACCTTGGAGCGCCGATTGGCTTTCGACTTATAGGAATTGTTCGAAAAGCAACGTAGAAAGGCGATTCTTCTCGGTTCTGATGACGTGACCGTGACCATCATTGTTCGTCTATATTAATATTTATAATAAATATATAATATTTTATTAATAACCTAAGTCCTCGGCTTGGGACCTGCGACGCCTGATTTGCGCTTCTTAAGAAGGCTTGTGGCCAAGCTATTTGAGTTGCCTCGCTCCATATAAATGACAGGACCGGTGATCGGTTGCCCAGAAGGGAAAAGGGTGAGGGGATGACACAAGCGATATCCATGCCGAGCGGGGGCCATCCGGAGTTCAGGACCGAGACCATGACCTACGCGCACTGCCAGCACTGCGGGAGATGGTTCAGGACCGACCTGAGGTTCGCAACGGTCGAGGACTTCGAGTTGGCCAGGATAAAGAAGTCCACCAGGACCTGCCCCTACTGCAGGAAGAGGATGGAGGTACGGAAGGAGCATCTGCGCTTCGACGAGGTCCGCAACGACGCGAGGATCAAGCACACCGAGGGAAGGTACTTCCTCTGAGATTGGCCATTCACCTTGGCAACGGAGTTGATGGGCCATGGCCGAGCGGGCTCTCCCGCTGGCGAATCCCTTTTATCAGCCATGCAATGGGAGCCGTCAACCTGTGGTCTCGATTGCTTTGGCCCTTCGCTTGCCCCGGCCCTAAGCGCGCCTCTCCGGAAGCACGAGCATCTCCCCCAGCATGAGGTCGTACTCCTGCTTGTTGAACCGCTCCATGCCGCCGTGGGGGTAGAAGGTCAGCTCCCCCACGTACACCCTATCCCCCAGGTCGTAGAAGTCCACCCGGACGAAGGGGAAGGGCGAGGACAGCCTCCTGGAGATGTCCAGCATGCGCTCGAGGTTCCTGGGCCTTTCGATGTCCTGGGTCGAGGCGGGAGGTTCGAGGTAG
>JALOTM010000212.1 GCA_025457905.1 Methanomassiliicoccales archaeon | reverse complement strand
TACGGCCCCCTCGAGAGGGGGGACATCCCCTACCTGCTGAGGATGACCAGGGAGAACATGGCCCACATCATCCACTCCGCTTGGGGGGTGGAATGGAGCGACGAGACCCTTCTCGATACGCTGCTGGACCAGATGTTGGTGACCGAGGTGCTCAAGGAGGGGGAGGAGATCGTGGGCTACTACGTCCTGGACCAGAGGGGGGACTACCTCTTCGTGGTTTCCATCCAGCTCTCCAAGGAGGCGCAGCAGGAAGGCCTGGGCCGCCAGATGATGGAGCGGATCGAGGAGCTGGCGGAGAGGTCCGGCCTGGAGGGCGTGGAGCTATGCGTCCAGAGCACCAACGACAAGGCCAGGGGCTTCTACCGGCACATGGGCTACCGCCTGGTCTCCAGGGAGCGCAACAACCTGATCATGAGGAAGGAGCTGGGCGAGGGGGGATGAGATGGCACGGCACAGGGTGGAGATGGCCAAGAGCCTGGTGGAGGTCGAGGACGGGAAGGTCAGGGTGCTGAGCCCGCCCAAGGTGCGGAGGTGCCCGCTGCGCCGCAGCCTCTATGGATGCGAGGAGGAGGACGAGTCCACGGTCGCCCGGGTGCTGGAGTCCCACGTCGACGAGCTGGGCATGTACACCTCCAAGCGGGTTCTGCGGCTCAGCGACGACCCGGTCAGCTTCGGCGCCTCGGAGATGGTCAACGACGCCATGGCCGCAGGGCTGCTGGAGGCGGCGGTGGTGGTGTGCGAGGGGGTGGGCACCGTGATCATCGACCGGCCCGAGGTGCTGCAGGCCGTGGGGGCGCACATGACCGGGATAGTGTCCACCGAGGAGATCCCCGCCACGCGCCGCAGGCTGGAGCGACTGGGGGCTGTGACCCTGGGGGAGTGCCGCATCGATCAGGTGGCAGGCTACGCCCTGGCGGTGGAGGAGGGCTTCGGCAAGGTGGCCGTGACCATCGCCGGCGGGAGGCCCCAGGACGCGCTGCGGCTGAGGAGGATGGCCAATTACCTGGGTAAGGAGGTCCTGGTGCTGGCCGTGCACACCACGGGCATCAGCGAGAGGGCCGCCCGGAGCCTCTCGCGCCATTGCGACGTGGTCTGGGGGTGCGCCTCCAAGCAGGTGAGGGACATCATCGGTCCCCGGGCCATGCTCCAGATCGGGACCGGGATCCCGGTGTTCGCGCTCACCAAAGAGGGCAAGAGGTTGGTGCTGAACAGGGCCCTGTCGATGAGGGACCCCCTTCTCATACAACGCGCCCATCTGCCCAAGCTGGACAAGGGGAGGCAGCCCGAGCCGCTGCTGTGACGCGGGCGGCGGTGCTCGCCCCAGCCAGCATGCAAAGCAGGGGAAAGCATTATCAGCCTATCCCTTGATAAGCCCAATTTATAGCATGGCGGAGACCATAGAGGCAGGCACCCCTCCCAGCTCAGGCTCGGGAGGCGTCGAGGTCACGTTGAGGAGGGACCTCGGGCTGCTCGAGGTCCTGATGATCGGGATCGGCCCGAACATAGGCTCCACCATCTTCGTGCTGGTCGGGATCGCCATCGGGATCGCCGGTCCCGCCATAATGCTGGCCCTGACCCTAAACCTCATGGTCACCTTCTTCACCGCCCTGTCGTACGCGGAGCTCTCGAGCGCGTTGCCCGAGACCGGGGGAGGCTACCTCTGGATCAAGGAGGCATTGTTCCCTCCCTTCGGCTTCCTGGGGGGGTGGATGTCATGGGTGGGGCATTGCATCGCCTGCGCCGTGTACGCCGTGGGCTTTGGGTATGGCGTCGCCGGCATCTTCTCCACCATGGGGATAGAATTCCTCGGGCTGTCCGACGATGCCATCTCCAAGATCTTCGCGGCCATCATCTCCCTGTTCTTCATCTACATGAACTGGAGGGGGGTGAAGGGGGCGGGGCGCTCGCAGATCATCATCTCCATGGTGCTGCTGGGCATCATCGTCACCTTCCTGCTCTTCGCCTCGGTATACCTCTTCGGGGGCAACGTGGCCCCGGACGCTTTCGAGCCCTTCTTCATCGAGCCCGCGCTGATAACCGTGGCCACCTCCATGGGGTTCACCTTCATGATCTTCGAGGGCTACGAGATCGTGGCCCAGACGGGGGAGGAGGCCAAGAACCCCCAGAGGACCGTCCCCCGGGCCATGTTCATGTGCATAACCATCAGCGGGGCGCTGTTCCTGGTCATGACCTTGGCCACTTTGATGATCCTGGGGTTCGGGGATATCGAGGAGCTGGACCTCATGGGCCGGGGACAGGACGCCCTGGTGGTGGCGGCGGACGTGATCGTGCCCGTGATCGGCGGCCTGCTCATCTCCGTTGGTATCATAATAGGCTCCATCGCCGCCGTGAACTCGGTTATCTTCTCCACCTCGCGCGTCTCCTTCGCCATGGGCCGGGACGGCAATCTGCCCTCGGTCTTCGGAAGGCTCCACCCCAAGCGCCAGACGCCATCCTTCGCGCTCTTCATCAGCGGCTCCATCATCATCGTGGCCTGCATCAGCCTGCCCATCAACCAGGTGGCCGCGGTTGCGGACATTTTCATCCTCCTGCTCTTCATACTCGTGAACGTGGCCGCCATCCAGCTCAGGCGCAGGCGCCCTGACCTGAAGCGCACGTTCACCATGCCCCTGTTCCCCCTCTTCCCCATCGCTGGCATCGCCGCCAAGTTGTTCCTGGCCGCGACCCTCTTCGGCTACGAGCCCTACGCCTGGTGGCTGGCCGTGGCCCTGATCCTGGTGGGGCTGTTCATGCACTACTTCGCCAAGGGCCGGGCCGAGAT
>JALOTM010000017.1 GCA_025457905.1 Methanomassiliicoccales archaeon | reverse complement strand
AAGGTGCAGCGTCCGGCCCATGACCATCGGCTTGGGCCAGCCGATGGCTTGGCGCAGGAGGAGCGAGCCCTTCTCCCCGCCTTCCCGGAAGTCGATGAACCTGGACGCGCCGCGCCGCAGCATTATCCCGCGGGCCTCGTCGATGGCGTGGCGCACCTGGTCCTCGGGCGCGTCCCGCAAGGCCCGATGCTTCAGCCCGTTGGGAGGGGCCACAAGTTCCTCCAGCGACATGGACAGGTCTACTGGCACCAGGTAGTCGGCGATATGGGTATGGGCGTCAGTCAGGGTGGGAACGATGATGCCCTTGGCCTCCGAGTGCCTGGGCCTCCCCCTCCCTACCTCTGATACAACCCCGTCCTCGAATCCGACGTAGCCCTCGACGAAGCCCTGCTCGGCGAGGACCCTCCCCGAGACGTAGCGCATCCTCCCTCCATGGCCTCCTGAATACTTCAAAACTCCATACATCCGGGGACAAGGATTTTTATAAATCCTTTCTTCTCAGGGGGCAGAGGTTATTCCTATGGTAGCACAAGTGAAGGCTGAGGACTGCGTCGGATGCGGCCTCTGCGAGGACGCCTGCCCGAGCGGAGCCATCAAGGTCGATGAGATCGCTATCGTGGACGTCAAGTCCTGCACGAACTGCGGGACCTGCGCCGACGAGTGCCCCAACTCCGCCATCGTCGTGAACAAGTGAGCAGCACATAGCCTGGGTGCGACATAGGTCCACCCGACAATCATTTCCAATTCCCTAATATTCTGTTGTTCTGAAGTTGGCAAGGCCTTGGCGTCCCTACGCCCAATACGGCTTGATGATGAACTTGTAAGCTGAGTTGGCAGCCGTGGCGGCCTCCCCACATCCGGTGATGATCTGCTTGAACTTGCCGTTGTAGGTCACGATGTCCCCGCAGGCGAAGACGCCCCGGCGGGAGGTGCGCATCTCAGTGTCCACGGTGATGAGCCCATCGTCCAGGTTCAATCCCCAATGCTCGAGGTCGCTGGTGTCCGGAGTGAAGCCGATGTTGATGACCACCAGGTCGGCCTCCACCTCCTTGCTGACCGGGGGGTCCCCCATCTTCAGCACCACGCTCCTCACCTGGTCGTCGCCCTTGATCTCCTCCACCTCGGCGGACATATAGGTGTCCACGCCTGAGGCCGCGATCCTCTCTACGTAGACGTTGTCGGCCCGGAACTTGTCGCGGCGATGGACCACGCAGACCTCCGCCACCTCGCAGGCCAGCAGGGCCATCTCCAAGGCGCTGTTCCCTCCTCCGATGAAGATGATTCTCTTCCCTCGAATGTCATCGCGGGAAGGCAGGGTGTAGGCCACCCCCCTGCCCTCGAACTCCACCTCGCCCTTGGCCCCCAGCCGTTTCGGCTTGTAGAGCCCCGCCCCTATGGCCACGATGACGGCCTTCGCCGTGTACTCGTCCTTGTCGGATTCCAGAAAAAGGCGGCCGTCCTCCAGGTCCTTTATCCTGAGCACACGCTCATGGGTATGGAGGCCGCAACCCACCGCCTGGGCGTGCGAGATGAGAAGGTTGACGAGCTCCTTGGCCTCGGTGACGACGAGGCCGGGATAGTTCTCGATGGCCTTGTCGGGATAGATGTTGGTCAACTGACCCCCTGGGTCGCCGGCCTCGAGCACCATGCAGCTGATCTTGCGTGACGAGGCATAGATGCCAGCGGTGAGCCCGGCTGGCCCTCCTCCCACGATGACCAGGTCCAGCTCCATCGATGGCAAGGAACGCCTGAGGGGATAAATAAATGTCGTCTGGCCTCCGAGCCGTTTGCCGATGACATTATATCACGTCCTCTGGGATTACCATCGGGGCGCAACATGAAGGTGCTAGCTTTGAACGGGAGCCCTCGCAAGGAGGGCAACACGGCGCGCATATTGAGGAAGTCGGTGGAGGAGCACGAGGACGTGGACCTGAGATACCACGACCTGGTGGACCTGAAGATCAGGGACTGCATCTCCTGCCGCCATTGCAAGACCCATGACTCCTGCTCCATCAGGGACGACATGACCATCATCTACCAGGACATGCGCTGGGCCGACGCCATCGTTCTGGCATCGCCAATCTATATGAGCGCGGAGACCGCCCTGCTCAAGGCGGTGGTGGACCGGACCTATGCCCTGGTGGCATCCGCCGAGGGAGGTCCAGGCAAATACCGTCCCAGGCTGGCGCCCGGGAAGCGGGGTGTGGCCCTTTTCACCTGCGGCAATCCCAAGGGCGACGAGACGCTGGTCTGCGTGAGGGACCGCTACTACCAGCACTTCGCCTTCCTGGGAGTGGCGCAGGCGAAGTCCATCATCGTTCCAGGGCTCTCGCCTGGCATGGACGCCATGGAGACGGTGAAGGCGCAGGCGGCCGTGGAGGAGATCAAGGCCTTCCTGAGGGGCTGAGGATGAGGGCCTTTATCGCCGTGGACCTGTCGCCCGTCCCCGCCCTGGAGCCTATCCTCAAGGAGCTTGGCCAGGTAAGGGGCTTGAAGGCGGTTGACCCCACCGTCCTCCACGTCACCCTCAAGTTCCTCGGCGAGACCCAGGAGGACCTCGTCCCCCGCATTCACGAGGCCATGCGCGCCGCCGTGGACGGCATCGCCCCCTTCGAGGTCGAGGTCGCGGGGTCGGGGGTGTTCCCCCCGAAGGGAGGGGCGAGGGTCGTATGGGCGGGTCTGGAGGACGCTGGCCCGATGGTCGTGATGGCCCAGAGGCTGGAGAAGGGCCTGGAAGCACTGGGGTTCGCGCCGGAGGGCCGCGACTTCCGGCCGCACCTCACCTTGGCCCGGGTCAAGGACCCCATCGCCGGCAATGAGGCCAGGCGGTTGGCCGAGGGATACTCCGCCTCACGCTTCGGCAGGAAGAGGGTGGAGGAGATCGCTCTGAAGAGGAGCGTGCTTCGCCCTCAGGGGCCGGAATACTCAGACGTGCTAAAGGTCCAGCTTGGCTAGCGGTCGTCCTCGAAGGTCGAGAAGCTCTCTTGCTTGAGCAGCTCGGCGGGAGGGTGCTCCTTCACGAAATCGGTGCTGTAGTGCCCGGCACGGAAGGCCTGCGATCGTACCACCAGCCTATGGTAGGGTATGGTGTTCTTCACACCCGTCAGGGTGTACCGGTCCAGCGAGTCCTTGGCCTTGCGTAGCGCCTCCTGGCGGTCGCGGCCATGGACTATGAGCTTGGCCAACATGGAGTCGTAATCTGCGGGCACCATATAGCCTACGTAAGCGTGCGAGTCCACCCTGATGCCGTCGCCAGAAGGCTCGATGTACTTCTCGATGCGCCCCGGCGCAGGGAAGAAGTTGTTGAAGGGGTTCTCGGCGTTGACGCGGAACTCAATGGCCGCGCCCTTGGGCCTTGCCTGGGAGAGCTCCTCGCTCACATCCCGGTCGGAAGCTATCTTGAGCTGCACCTCCACCAGGTCCAGCCCCGTGACCATCTCCGTGACGGGATGTTCGACCTGGATACGGGTGTTGGCCTCCATGAAGTAAAGCTCGCCGGTGACGTTCATCAGGAACTCCAATGTGCAAAGGCTCTGGTAGCCGGCCTTCTCTAGGGCCCTCTCTATGCGGGGGAAAATGTCATTTCGCATTTCGTCGGTGACGGCGCAGGAGGGGGTCTCCTCCACGAGCTTCTGGTTACGCCTCTGTACCGAGCACTCCCTCTCTCCCAGGCAATAGCCCCGGCCATTGCTATCCCCCACCATCTGGAACTCTATATGGCGCGGCTTGATCACCCGCCTTTCCATGAATATCTTGGGGTCCTTGAAGGCCTTGTCCGCCTCGGCGCGCGCGGACTCGAAGGCCTGCTCGATCTCCTTCTCCGACTCCACGATCCTCATCCCCCTTCCCCCGCCCCCGCCCGCGGCCTTCAGCATGACCGGGTAGCCGATGCGTTTGGCCTCGCGCTTGGCCTCCTCGGCATCGTCCAAGGGCTTGAGCGTCCCAGGGGTGGTATGTACGCCACAGCTCTCCATGAACTCTCGGCCATCCAGCTTGCTTCCCAGCAAAGACATGGCTTTGGCGTTCGGACCAATCCAAACGATCCCCTCGTCCTCCACTTTGCGGGCGAACTCCGCCTTCTCCGAGAGGAACCCGTAGCCAGGATGGATGGCGTCCACCTTCATCCTCTCAGCCACCTCCAGGATGGCGTCGATATCCAGGTATGGGATGATACCCTTGTCGGACTGCAGCTCCTCGCTCTTGTCTGCCACCATGACATGCTTGCAGTGGCTGTCGTTAGGGGCAAAAATGGCCACGGTAGGTATGTTGAGGCGCTTGCAGGTCCTCATTACCCTGATGGCGATCTCCCCTCTGTTGGCGACGAGCACTCTCTTGAACACTAGATATCCCTCTCCTGGCTACATGGCATGCCGTGGCATGGCAGGATTTCACTCGGTATCGGGCCACCGGCCTTAAAGGTTTTGCTGAACGCACCTTCCTGCCGGCCGAAGCCTGATTGTAGTCGCCTTTGATAAGTCCATCCCTGGGCGCTTCCTCGTTCATGAAGATGATGGGCAAGGGATTGAGGAATGATAGGCAAGGCGGAATAGAAGGGCTGCCCCTGCAGCTGCTAATCATGGTCCTCGTGGCGGGGATAGGGTCGGCGGTGATCCTGGGATGGATGGGAGGCCTCGAGGCCCCGGAGGCCATTGCGACGGTGCACTCCTCTGAGGACGAGTTCGTCCTGGTGGACGACGACGGGGACGGGATTCACACTGCCGATGGTCTGGACATGGTCGTCACTGTGCTCGATCAGGAGGGCGATCCCATCGCTGGCGCCTCTGTGGTGCTGGAGGGCTGCGGCTTCAAGGGACCGGATGGCCAGACCCCGCATGCGCTGACCGGTGAGGACGGCAAGGCGGTCTTCGAGGATTTAAGCGCCCTCCGATACGGGAGCTCGGTGGGGTTCGTCACCATCACCGTGGCTAAGAGCGGCATCTCGGCCAGCAAGAGTATTATGGTGCCAGTGGTGTGTGTTTGATGATGAAGCCGCTGGATAACCAGGGCCTTGAGGGGCTTCCCCTCAAGCTCCTCATCACCTCCCTCGTGATCGCCCTATCCATTCCCGCGATGAACGGGGCGGTATGCTACCTCTCCTACTCCAAGGACCTCTCCATCGCCCTCGGGATCGCCGAGGACATCAGAGGGGCGGCGACCTCGGCCTTCATCGGTGGGCCTGGGAACGTGCGCAACGTCGAGATCGACCTCCCCGCCGGGTGCCCCGCCTCGATCATGGTGGGCGCAGCGCCAGAGGACCCTTTTGGGCAGCTAATCGAGGTGATGTGGAAGGGAGAAGTGGCCGCTACGGTGGAATTGTGCGACCCATGCTTCCGGATTGTCACCAGCCAGGGCGTGCGTCTGGAGATCGGGGGCAGCACGGCCCTGAGGTTGGCATGCCTTGACCTCGGTGATGAGCTGGTCGTCGGATTGGAGGTGATCTGAACGTTGGAGTTCGTGCTATCGAGAACGGTCATGGGGGCTTGCGCTGTAGTGCTGATAGTCATCATCGTGCCATTGCTCACCTCCCCCATGGAACAGGCCGAGGAGCGGCTGGCCCGCGACCAGCTCGCCCAGCTTGCCAATGAGCTGCGACGCGCGGCGTCGGCGCCGTATGAGCTATCGATTAGGCTGGGGACGGACGCCCTGCTCAGCGGTGAAGGCGATCGGTTGTGCTTGGAGAAGGGGAGCATATGGCTCGTTCGGGGCCTCGCTCGATTGGCGGAGGAGGTGCCTGAGGACATCACGCTCTTCATGCTCAGCAAGGCGGGCCCAATGCAGGTCCTTCAGGCCGAGGTCCTTCCAGGGGGCATCGTCCTGGTCACAAGGACCAGACATCACGATGGTTTCGTCACCCGTGCCTACATCGAGAATTTTGAAGCGACCTTGGAGACGGTGGATGCGAACGTGTCCACGTCCATTTCGTCGTTGTAGATGTAGAAAGAGGCGCGTGCGCATCCCTCCAGCCCCCTCGCCACGAAGTAAGGGTGGACGCAATGCATGCCTGAGCGTATCATGACCCTGGCCACCTCGTCCAGGATCATCGCCACATCATGTGAGCTCATGCCCTTGATGTTGAAGGACAGGATGCTCCCTCTCGCCCTCGGTTCCGGAGGTCCAAGTATGCTCACACCTGGCACATCGGCTAACTTGGCTGTGGCGATGGCGTTCAATCTGGCGTCGTGCTCCGCCACCTCGTCCAGCCCCACGCTAAGCAGGTAGTCCACGGCCGCCCCGGTACCGATGATGCCCGCATAGTTCTGCAGACCGGCCTCGAACCTCTCCGGCGGTGGGAGCAGGTCCGCCTTTTCCAAGGTGGTCAAGCTCACGCCACCACCGCCGACGATGAGGGGCTGGAGGCTCCTGAGCAGTTCCATCCTTCCATACAGCGCTCCCATGCCGGAGGGGCCCATCATCTTATGCACGGACAGGGCGTAGAAGTCCGCTCCGATGTCCTTGACGTTGAGTCGCTGGTGCGGGGCCGCCTGGGCCCCATCGAGGATGACCATGGCCCCATAATCGTGGGCGATTTCCGCCACTTGCTTGACGGGGACGCTGGTGCCCGTGATGTTGTTGGTGTGCACCATGCTCACGACCTTGACGTCCCTCGACATGGCCTGCTTGAACGCCTCCATGTCGAAAAGGCCCGATGCGGGCGTGAACACGAACCGGCGGCGCAGTCCCAAAGTACTCTGGAGCTGCAACCAGGGCACGTGGTTGCTGTTGTGCTCCATGTCGGTGGTGAGGACCGTGTCCCCTCTCTTCAGCGACAGGCCCTTGGCCACCAGGTTGAGCGCCTCGGTGCAGCTCTTCGTGAAGACGATCTCCTCGGGAGCGGACGCCCCCAAGAAACGGGCTACCTTCTCCCGGGCCTCGTCTACCTCGATGGAGACCTGGGTGGCCAAGCGGTGGACGCTCCGGCCCCCGCATGCTGGGTAGAGGTCGTAGTATCGGGCCATGGCCTCCATCACCTGGCGTGGCCGGAAGGTCTGGCATGCGCTGTCGAGGTATACCAGCCCCTCCTCGTCCGAATGGTAGACCGGGAAGTCCTCACGGATCCGCGCTACGTCCATCTGCTCGACCTGGAACCAACCTCTTGCGCATATTTCATCTTTATTGGCGCGGATTAGGTACAAGGATAGCCCTTCACGAGGTGACGGGCTCGCGCAGGTTGAAATAAGAAAAGATGGATTACAATCGTTAAGAGGATAGGGCCATGGAAAGGACGTACTTCGACAACAGCGCCACCACTCGAATGGACAGGAGGGTGATGGAGGAGATGCTACCCTACTTCGACCAACGCTATGGCAACGCCTCGAGCATGCACTCCTTCGGGAGGGAGGCTTATGACGCCATTGAACTGGCCAGGGAGAGGACGGCCAAGGCATTGGGCGCCACGACAAGGGAGGTGGTGTTCACCTCGGGGGGGACGGAGTCGGACAACCTGGCCATCCAGGGTGCGGCCTTCGCCAACATCGCAAAGGGGAGGCACATAATCACCACCGCCTTCGAGCACCATGCCGTGCTGCACACCTGCCATTTCATGGGCTCGCAAGGCTTCCGGGTCACCTACCTTCCCGTGGATGGACAGGGCCTGGTGGACCCCGAGGACCTCAAGCGGGCGATGACCAAAGAGACGATCCTGGTATCGGTCATGGCCGCTAACAACGAGGTTGGTACCATCCAACCCATCAGGGAGCTGGGAGCCATAGCCCATGAGGGAGGGTCCCTCTTCCACACCGACGCGGTCCAGTCCATCGCCAAGCTCCCCGTCGACATCGCATCGGACAACATCGACCTCATCTCCATCTCCGCGCACAAGTTCCATGGGCCCAAGGGCGTGGGCGCCCTTTGTGTGCGCAAAGGGGTCAAGCTGAGACCTGTGGTCTATGGCGGCGGGCAGGAGCGAGGACTCAGGTCATCGACGGAGAACGTCCCGGGGATCGTCGGCCTGGGCAAGGCCATCAAGATCGGTGTGTCCGAGATGGAGGACAGTGTGGCCAGGATGGTAGCCATCCGGGACCGTCTGATAGACGGCACGCTATCCAGCCTGGAGGGGTGCTTCCTCAACGGGCACCGTACCAAGCGGTTGTGCAACAACGCTCACTTCCGGTTCGATCTGGTGGAGGGGGAGGCACTGGTGCTGAGCCTGGACATGAAGGGGTTCGCCACCTCCACAGGCTCCGCTTGCTCCACAAGGAGCGCGGAGACCTCGCACGTCCTGAAAGCGCTGGGCGTGAGGCCCGAGGACAGCCGGGGGTCCTTGCGGCTGTCCCTGTCGAAATTCAACACCATGGAGGAGGCAGAACGCTTCCTAGGTGCCATCGGCGAGATCGTAGCCAGATTGCGCTCCATGGCGCCTCGCGCGGCAAGGTCGGGGGGAGCCTGATGGCCTATGGCCGCAAGGTCATGGAGCATTTTGCCAACCCCCGGAACGTCGGGGAGATGAAGGACGCGGACGGCGTGGGAAGGTTCGGGAACACGGTGGACGGTGACGAGGTCGTGCTCTACATCAAGGTCAAGGACGACGTCATCTCCGACATAAGCTTCCAAGTATTCGGCTGCGCGGCGGCCATCGCCTCCACCAGCATGTTCACCGAGATGGTGAAGGGCAAGAGCCTGGAGGCAGCGATCCGCCTAACCAAGGAGGATGTCTCGGAGGCCTTGGACGGACTCCCTCCGGGAAAGATCGGATGCTCCGTTATCGCCCCTGACGCCCTCAGGGCTGCGATCAACGATTATCTGGGCAGGCGAGGAAGAGGATTCATTACCGGGGACGAAATTCCTCCTATGAGAAGATGAGCGCGCTGAAGGTGAGGATGGCCTCGCTCCAGATGGAGAACCCCACCATGCTGGCCTCAGGGGTCATGGACGAGACGGGGGAGTCCCTGATGGAGATGGCCAGGTGCGGGGCTGGGGCTGTGGTGACCAAGTCCATCGGCTCAGAGCCGAGGAAGGGATACGAAAACCCCACCCTGGTGGAGCTGGAGCACGGCTACATCAACGCCATGGGCCTGCCCAACCCGGGCATAGAGGCTTTCTCTGACGAGATGATGGCGGCCAGGGGATGCCCGGCACCGATCGTGGGCAGCATCTTCGCCTCCTCACCGCGGGAGTTCGCCGCGCTGGCCGCTAAGATGCAGTCCTACGGGGCCTCGGCCGTCGAGCTGAACCTCAGCTGCCCCCATGCCAAGGGATACGGCATGGAGGTGGGCGTGGACCCTGAGGCGGTGCGCGCCATAGTAAGCGAGGTCAAGTCCGCCGTCAGTATCCCGGTCTTCGCCAAGCTCACCCCCAACACCCACCGCCTGGTGGAGGTGGCGCTAGCCGTCCAGGAGGCCCATGGCGACGGGGTGGTCGCCATCAATACATTGAGGGCCATGTGCATCAGCATCGAGGCCCGGAGGCCAGTGCTGAGCAACCGGGGCGGCGGCCTGTCAGGGCCCGCGGTCAAGCCCGTGGGGGTCCGCTGCGTCTACGACCTCCATGCCGCCCTGGACATTCCAGTGATCGGAGTCGGTGGCGCTGAGGACTGGAGGGACGTGGTCGAGTACATCATGGCTGGCGC
>JALOTM010000211.1 GCA_025457905.1 Methanomassiliicoccales archaeon | reverse complement strand
GGAAGTAAGGCGGCGATAGAATGGGGCCCGCAGGGCGACCCACATGCCCGTGAGCCTTCCCCGAACATCGATTGGGGGAAACCTCCGTCCATCGAAGACGTATATACGTCCAGGTCATATCCGTGGTCATGGCCAATGCGCCCCTCGTCGAGATGGTCAGAGTACATGTGGCTCGGGACGAAAATCACGTGCTGCGGGGAGTTGACCTGCGCATCCAGCGAGGTGAGCGCGTGGCGGTGATCGGGCCCAACGGCTCTGGCAAGTCCTCGCTTATCAAGGTGATGATGGGTGAGCTGAGGCATGATTGCACCATAAGGGGGTCCTGCGTGAGGATCCGCGGCATGGAGCACTGGGACGTCTTTGACGTGCGCCGCTCCTTCGGCCTTGTCTCCAGCGACCTGCAGCTCGAGCTCAGGCGCGACATGAGCGGAGAGGAGGCGGTGGCCTCGGGGGCCTTCGGGTCCATAGGCACCAACCGCTCGCAGGATCTCGACGATGGGCTGGGAAGGAGGGCGATGGAGGCCCTCAAGGAGGTGGGCGCAGGCCACCTGGCCAGCCGCAAGGTGCGCTCCCTGTCCACGGGGGAGGCGCGCCGGGTGCTAATGGCCCGGGCCCTCGTGAACCGCCCGGAGGCGCTGGTCCTGGACGAACCGATGACCTCGCTGGACCTGATAGGGAAGCGGATGGTCACCAGGGCCATTCGCTCCGCCGCGAGGGGCGGCAGGGGATTGGTGCTGGTGACTCACGACCCCTCCGAGATCGTCCCGGAGATAGAGAGGGTGGTGATGCTCAAGGAGGGGCGCATCTTCCTGGACGCGGGGATCGAGTCCATGGACGATGAGAGCCTGAGCGCGCTGTACGGCGTACCGGTGCATGTGAGGCGGGTGGACGGCCGCTACCTGGCCTGGTCCTGACACGGTTCATGTCCTGAGTAAACGGAAAAAGGGAGGATCGAAAGGGTTTCACATCTTGCGGAGCTCGGACACGACCGCGTCCCCGAACTCGTTGGTCTTGGCCTTGCCTCCCAGGTCCTGGGTATAGATTCCGCGGTCGAAGGTCCGCCTCACCGCTCCTTCGATGAGGTTGCCCAGGTCGCGCCGCCCCATGTTGTCCACCAGCAGCTTCGCGGCCAATATGGTGGCCGTGGGGTTGATGGTGTTCATGCCCTTGTACTTGGGGGCGCTGCCATGCACGGGCTCGTACATGCTCAGCCCGTTGGGGTTGATGTTGCCGCCGGGCGCCAGTCCCAGGCCGCCCGTGACCTCGGCCAGGAGGTCGGTGAGGATGTCGCCGAACATGTTCGGTGTGGCCACGATGCGGAACTTGTCGGGGTTCTTGACCAATGCCATGGACATGGCGTCCACCAGCATGTACTGGATCTCCATGCCCGCCTGCTTTCCCTTCTCGTTCCACACCTCCCGCCACAGGTGGTAGATGTTGCTCAGCACGTTCGCCTTGTCCACCACGGTGATGCGCTTCTCCCCCGCCTGCCTGGTCTGCTCGATCACGTAGTCGGCGAAACGCTCGATGTTCTTGCGCGACATGATGCCTATCTCGAAGGCGTACTCGTCGGTATTGGAGGCGTTGGCCTCAATGTCCAGGCTCAGGTCGTAGAGCTCCCGCTCGATGTCCAGGGTCAGCTCGCACGCCCCTTCCTTGAGCCTGCCACCGGCGCCGATGTAGAAGTCCTCGGTGTTCTCCCGGTACACGTCGATCCTGAAGTCCACGTCCCGCTTGAGGCGGCCGAAGGGCCTCCACAGCTGGGCCGGTCGGTGGTTGATGTACTGATCGAAGGCAAACCTGGCCTTGAGGAGGATTCCCTTCTCCAGTATCCCCGGCGGGACCCGGTCGTCGCCAATAGCCCCGAGGAAAATCGCCTGGTACTTCCTCAGCTCATCGATGTCCTCGTCGGTGAGCAGCTTGCCGGTCCTCAGATATCTCTCGGAGTTGATCTCCAGCTCATGGAAATCGAACTTGACGTCATGGTGAGCCTGCAAGGCCTTAAGGACCTTGAGCCCCTCGTTCACTACCTCGGGTCCGATGCCGTCCCCCGGCAGAACCGCTACTTTGTACATCTCTTGGCCTCCTTTATCTTAGCCATCAGCCCGCCCTTGTCCATCAGCTCCTTGATGAAGGGAGGGAAGGGGGCGAACCGCCACTCCTTGCCGCTGGTCTCGTTGAGTATCCTGCCGCTGGCGAGCTCGATGAGGAGGATGTCCCCCTCGCTCGCCTCGATCTTGCACTCGATCGGCAGCAAGCCCACATTGATACAATTCCTATAGAATATTCGCGCGAAGCTCTCCGCGACCACGCAAACGAACCCTGCCTGGAGGAGCGCCCGGGGAGCGTGCTCCCGGCTCGACCCGCATCCGAAGTTTCGCCCGGCCACCAGTATATCGCCCTGGGCGACGTTGGCCGCCATGCCGAACCGGACCTTCTCGAAGGCGAAGTCCCCGAGACTGTCGCAGAGGTGGCTGAGCAGCCTCTCCGCGGGGATTATCTGGTCCGTGTCCACGTGGTCGCCGAAGCGCCAAACCTTGCCTTTGAACGTGTCCTGCATCAGCAGGCACCCCCTACATTCGGGACGACTATCTTACCAGCGATGGCGCTCGCCGCCACGACCGCCGGGTTGGCGAGGTAGACCTCGGAGTCCTTGTGCCCCATCCTCCCGATGAAGTTACGGTTGGTGGTGGAGACGCACCTCTCCCCCTTGGCCAGGACGCCCATGTGCCCTCCCAGGCAGGCGGCGCAGGTCGGTCCGGAGACGAAGGCGCCGGCCTTGGTGAACTCCTCCACCAGGC
>JALOTM010000016.1 GCA_025457905.1 Methanomassiliicoccales archaeon | reverse complement strand
TCGGAACTCCTGGAGGCGGGCGACTATCTCCTTGAATCCCAGGTCCTCGGCGGCGGCGTCGATGACCTGGACCTGATGGCCGTCCCTGAGCAGCACGGCGGCGATGTAGGCCAAACCCAGATTGGGGGCCAGGTGGACCTGCTGATGGAACATAGGAGGCTGGACTAGGCTGGCTCTCATCTCCGCACCCGGGATAGAGGCAATGGGAGCTCCCCCCAGATAAATTGTTTTGCTGGCGTCTCGCCATGAGCGCCAGCGCGCCTCTTTCCGCGGCAATAATCCTTGGGGCAAGTTCATATCCTCCGTTGAGGAATGAATCCCTGGTGACCCCGCATGAAGGAGCGCAGGCGCATAATGCTCTGGGCATCGTTGGGCCTGATGGCCCTGGTGCCGTACGCCGTGATGTATGGCAGCGGCGTCTACGACCTGGGAGGATACCTGGGGGCATGGTCGCTGCTCATCGTCGGCCTGGTCCTTCTGGGCATGGCCCTGACCGGGCTGCTCCGGTCCATGCGAGGCAAGGCCTTAGCGCGGATATCGGTCCTGGCGGCGCTGGGGGCCGCCACCTTCCTTTTCATACTGATGGACGGACGGACCAACGAGGGGAACGTTTTGGGCATATGGGGGTTCCTGGCCTTCATGGCCATGGCCTTCCTGGTCATGGGGTTGTGGCAGGTCCTCATAGGCGACAACCATCATGGAATCATCACAGAAAGCGCTTACATCGATGCGGCCATCGTCAACCTGGCCCTTAGCATCGTGATGGTTAACCTGCTCCGCTCCACGGAGGCGGGGCCCGACAACGCCAAGACCCTCGCGCTCATCCTGGCCTTCGCGCTGGTGAGCACGGTGATGTCCCTCTCCGCCCTCTATTCCGGCACGGCGGGGGCCAGGGCGAGAAGGTATTGGGTCAAGCCAGTGGCGGCCGCGCTCTTTCTGGGCCTCATACTTCCGTTGCTGGGGGTGTTGGTGACGTTCATGACCCAGGGATTCAGTTCCTCGACCTGACGCACGCGCTCAATAGGATGAATACGTCAGGTCCAAGGCGGAGCAGGACGCCCCCTTCCCCTCCTCCACGTGGCCCACCACCCTCGCCCCCTTCCCAAGCAGCCTCACGGCCGCCTTGGCATCCTCCTCACGGAGGACCACCCCGAACCCCATGCCCATGGTGAAGGTCTGGTACATCTCCTCGCCCTCGATGCCGCCCAGCTCCTGGATCAAGCGGAAGATGGGCTGCGGCCTCAAGGGCCGGGAGATGTCGAAGCGCACGTCCTTCTTCAGCCGTACGAAGTTGCGCAGCCCGCCCCCGGTCACGTCGACCATTCCGGTCACATGGACCGCCTTGAGCATCTTGAGGACTTGGCGCACGTAGATGAAGGTGGGGGTGAGCAGGGCCTCCCCCACCGTGCCCTTGAGCTCGGGGAAATCGTCCCCGAGCGCGACCTCGTTCCGCTCCAGCACCTTCCTCGCCAGCGTTAGCCCGTTGGAGTGCACGCCGGAGGAAGGCAGCCCGATTATGGCGTCCCCGACCTCCACCTCGGCGCCGGTGACGATCCTGTCCTTCTCGACGAAGCCCAGGCAGCTTCCGGAAAGGTCCACGCCCCTCACCATCTCCGGCAGCACCGCTATCTCCCCGCCGACGATCTCGCAGTCGGCCATCCTGGCGCCCTTCTGCAGCCCCACCCCGATGGCCTCCGTGACCTCCGGGTCGGGCCGGTCGATGGCGATGTAGTCCACGAAGGCGAACGGCTCGGCGCCCACGCAGATGGTGTCATTCACGTTCATTGCCATGCAGTCAATGCCCACGGTGTCCCACCTGCCCAAGGCCTCGGCGATGAGCAGCTTGGTGCCCACGCCGTCGGTGCACAGGGTCAGGGCCACGTCCCCGAAGTCGATGAGGGAGGTGAACTGCCCCTTCACGTCCATCATGCGTCCGCGCCCGGTCCGGCGGTATCTGAGCTGCTTCACCAGCGAGGCGATGGCCTGGGACTTGGCCTCGATGTCCACCCCGGCCTTGGCATAGGTCATGTGGTCCTTGCGCATGGGCATCGCCCAGGTAATCGGCCCCGGTGGAAATAACCTTCTCCTATCCCCGCTTGATCTCGGGCCCCTCTAGGCAATGGTAGTCCTGGGTAAGGCCCACCTCTTCGAAGACCGGGCAGTCATGGCACAGGCACCCCTGCCTCTGCTCGATGCATACCGGGCTGCGCGAGGCCACGCAATACAGCCGCTCCGCGCTCCTCTTGGCGCACTCGTTGTGAGTGGGGCAGTCCTGGCATTGGCAGGTGTCCATCCGGGCGAACAGCCACTTGTCGAACTCCTTCTCGTCCATGGCTTCCAGTTTCTTCCTGCTCGTCTTGGGCGGGCGCACGCACTTCGCCATTCCCTCATCTCCATGATTCCATTCCCCCCGGGCTATTTGAAACCCTTCAAGAATGCTACAGGCAAAGCTTTATTCTTGGTAGGGGGATGGTCGCTCCATGTCCAAGCGCTGGATGACGGAAAGGAGGAACGACCCCTACACCAAGGCGGCGAAGAAGATGGACTATCGCAGCCGGGCCTCCTTCAAGCTTATCCAGATCGACGACAAGTTCAAGCTCCTCAAGCCCGGTTTAACGGTCGCGGACCTGGGGGCAGCCCCCGGCGGCTGGCTGCAGGTGGCGGCGGAGCGGGTCGGGCCCAAGGGCAGGGTGGTGGGCGTGGACCTCCAGCCCATCGAGCCGCTGGAGGGCGTGGGGACCGTCCAGGGGGACATGCGCAAGGAGGATACGGTGCTGGACATGCTCGAGGCCCTCGGCGGCAAGGCCGACCTGGTCCTGTCGGACATGAGCCCCAACATATCGGGCAGCTACAACATGGACCATGCCCGTTCGGTGGACCTGTGCGAGCACGCCCTGGAGTTCGCCCAGAAGGTTCTCCGGCCGGGCGGCGCCCTGGTCATGAAGGTCTTCGAGGGGGACATGATGCCCGAACTGATGAAGCAGGTCAAGGCGCTCTTCAAGGAGGTAAAGCTCTACGGCCCGGAGGCGTCGCGGGCCAGCAGCTCGGAGATCTACATCATCGCCCGCAACTATGCCGGCCCCGCGGCCCGCAAGCCCTGAGAACTATTTCGTGAGTCGAGCCTCCAGAGGCCGGAAAGGTTTATTGCGCGCCCGGGGATTCGCCCATTGATGCTGACCTACATCACCGTCATCTTCAGCTCGGAAGGGGCCAAGCCCTCCAAGGTCTTCGACGCCCTGAACAACATGGGCTTCCAGCCCACCACCGGCAACTACGACGCCGTGTACACCTGGGACAAGGAGGCCACCCTGGAGGACGCCATCCTACTGGCGGACAAGGTGGTCATGTCCCTGAAGGGCATGGGCGTCCTGGTGAAGCTGGAGACCGTGGGCAACAGCGATGCGAGGCACGAGGACTGAACCTCCGGGCGGGCTCATGCGACCAGGCAAGTTGGTCTGCATAGGGCAGAACTACCATGCCCACATCAAGGAGCTGAGGTCCGAGGTCCCTAAGGAGCCGGTCATCTTCCTCAAGCCTTCCACCGCACTGATCGGAAACGGCGAGGACATCCTTCTCCCTCCAGGCCTGGGCCGGATCGATTACGAGGGCGAGCTGGCGGTGATCATCGGCAAGAGGGCCAAGGGGGTCAGAGCTGCCAAGGCGCTCCAGCACGTGGAGGCGCTGGCCGTCTTCAACGACGTCACCGCCCGGGACGTGCAGTCGGTGGCCAGGAAGGCCGGCCTCCCGTGGTCCCTGGCCAAGGGCATGGACACCTTCGCGCCCCTGTCCGAGCCGCGCCCGTTCGGGGAGGTCCTCGACGTCCGGGCGCTCAAGGTGCAGACCCGCCTGAACGGGGAGCTCAGGCAGGACGGCCGCACCGCGGACATGATATTCCCCGTCGAGGAGCTGGTCTCCTATGTTTCCAGGTACATGACCCTCGAGCCGGGCGACGTCATCGCCACCGGCACCCCCGAGGGGGTGGGGCCGATCAAGGACGGCGACGTGGTGGAGATAGCCATCCCGGGCGTGGGCGTGCTGCGCAACCGTGTCAGGGACGCTCCTCGGCCATAGCCATGCTCAGTCCCAGAACCTCTTGGTGCGGGCGTAGGTTATTTCCGCGGTAAGGATCCCGCGCAGGAACTCGTCCTCGTTCTCGTGGAACCCTGCCAGGACGCGCGCCGCCGTGTCCGGCCCCACTCCCCTGCCGGCCAGGCAGAGGAGCGCCTTCCGTCCGTTCTTGTTCACCAGGCTGGCGCTCTTGTACATGCGCTTCACCTCGGCCTCCTCCTCCTCGGTCAGCTTCTTTTTAGAGAGCAGCTTGGCGTGCTCCCGGTTGTAGGGGTGCAGGGCGGCCACCATCTTCCCCCCGCAGCGCTCGCAGTGCACGTGCCGGGGCGCGTCCCTCACCTTCAGCTTCCATTGCGCCCTGCAGTTGAGGCAGGTCATGAAGAGCTGCTCCTCCTCCAGGCGGTTCTTGAGGGCCATGAGGATGGAGTGGTCCGCCCTCTGCGGGGCGATCAGCTCCCTGGAATGCTCCAGGCCCGCCCGGCCTATGGGGGTGAGGGGCGTTATCTCTATGCTCAGGGCGCCCTCCTCGATGAGGCGCACGGCGCGCATGGTGCCCTCCAGGTCCAGGTCCTCCCAGAGCACCCGGGCCACGGCCTCGTCGTACATGGGCGTGGCGTCGTACGCCTCGAACAGGCGGTTGAAGTTGATGGCCTGGTAGTCGGCCTCCTTGTCCACCGCCCCGAACTTCTTGGCCACGTGCACGAAGCGCCAGCGCAGGAAGGAGGAGTTCTTGATGACCAGGCGCACCAGGCCCTCCACGTTCTCCGCCCTGATGGACCTCAGGGTCTCGATGATGGTCAGCCCCCTCACGTCCCGGGGGAGCTCGAGCACGATGCGGTAGGGGTCGGTGTGCACGGCGATGCTCTCCCCCAGGCGGGCGGAGAGGAGCACGGAGAGCAGCTTGGACAGGGTCTCGTTCACCTTGGAGCCGAAGCAGCAGTTGAGTATGGCCAGCTTCTTGCCCATCTCCAGGGTTAGCAGCTGGTCGGTGGGCAGCTTGGCCTCCGACCTCTGGTCCTCCAGGTACTTGCGCAGCTTCCCCACCGCCTCCTCGTCGCCCGCGTAGCGCTCGTATTCCTCGAGGCGGCGCAGCCGGCCCACCTCCATGGCCACGTCGTAGGGCACGGGGATGTCCTCCCCCACCCAGGAGGGGATGGAGCCTATCTCCTTCACCTGCTCCACCAGCAGCTCGTCCTCCTTCATCTCGATGATGCGCCAGGAGCGCCCCCGGGTGATGAAGGTGGCGTAGGGCTCGGCGAAAGAGACCACGAAGGACTCGTCCAGCTGGCCCACGACCTTGCGGGTGGAGAGCTCCCGGATGCGGAAGGCCCTCTCGTCCGGGATCATGGAAAGGTTGGCGTAGAAGTAGCGCATACCGCGGCTGGAGCGCCGGTAGTCGCTCTCCCCCAGGAAGAGTAGGCCGATGGAGCCGAGCTGCTCCAGGACCGCCTCGAACACCTCCTTCCTTAGAGAGCGGAAGGGGTAGGACCGGACTATAGTCCGGTAGGCCTCTTCCTTGCCTACCGTCCCGCCCATGGCCATGGCCACCAGCTGGTTGGCCAGGACAGTGAGCGGGGCCTCCCTCACTCGAAGGGGCTCCAGCTCCTCCTTGCTGGCCTTGCGGGTGATGACCATGGACTCGGCAATCTCGTCGGGCGTGGAGGCCACGATGGCCCCCTCCGACCTGGCCCCCACCTGGTGCCCGGCCCGGCCCATCCTCTGGATGAGCCTGGCCACCTGCCGCGGGGAGTTGTATTGGATGGCGAAGTCGGCGCTACCGATGTCGATGCCCAGCTCCAGGGAGGAGGTGCATATCAGCCCCTTCAGCCGCTCCTGCTTGAAGGCCTCCTCCATCTCTATCCTGGTGTCCTTGGAGAGCGAGCCATGGTGCACGCCCACCGGGAAAGCCTCGTCCCATACGTGGTAGCGGGCGGCCAGGGCCTCGGCGGTGTCCCTGGTGTTCACGAACAGCAGGGTGGAGCGGTGCGATTCGATGAGGTCGCGGCAACGACGCATGCAGGCCATGAGCTGAGGGTCGCTCTGCAGCGTCCCGGCCAGGTCCTTGTCCTTCTCCTCCACCGAGGGGCTTTGCACCCTCACCACCATGTCCTTGGAGACGTGGGCGCGGATGATGGACACCTGCCGCCCGACCCCCGCCAGGTAGTTGCCCACCTCCTGCACGCTGCCCACGGTGGCGGACAGGCCTATCCTCTGGAACTCGCCCGCCTCCTCCACAAGGCGCTCCATGGCCACCGATAGCTGGGCCCCGCGTTCGTCCTCGGCCAGCTCATGGATCTCGTCGATCACGAAGAAGCGCACGTTGGCCAGGTGCTCCCTGAGCCGCTTGCCGGCGAACATGATCTGCAGGGTCTCGGGCGTGGTGATGAGCACGTCGGGGGCCTTGCGCGACTGCCTGGTGCGCTCCGACTGGGAGGTGTCCCCATGGCGCACGGCCACGTCCAGTCCCAAAGCCTCCCCGAACTCCTCCAGGCGGCGGAGCAGGTCCCGGTTGAGGGCCCTCAGGGGCGTCACGTAGACGCACCTTATGCCCTTGCCCTCCGCCTTCAGGAGCATGTGGAGGATGGGCAGCATGGCGGCCTCGGTCTTGCCGATTCCGGTAGGGGCGACCAGCAGCACGTTCTCGCCCTTGAGGATGTGGGGTATGGCCTGTCTCTGCGGGCCGGTCGGCTCATGGATGTCCTTTTCCCTGAGGACCTGTCTTATCCTCTCGTCCAAGAGCTCGAACACCATTCGCCGCATCCAGCGGTTTGCTGTACTTTAACCTATCGAGGGCGTGTCCGAAAACCCTGCCTACGCTCTTATCCCTCCTCGCCCCTTCTACTTTTTGAGGACTGAATGTGCTCAACAGTACGGTTAGGTGAAGAAGGGAACGGGAGCGAGGTAGAGACGGTCCCAGGCGGTCGGATCGAGGTCCAGCTGCCTACCAATCCCTCGACTGGGTACACTTGGGTGGTGTCGGAGCTCCCCGGCTGTCTTTGGGCCGTCCCGGTGCAGGAATATGAGCCGGAGGCACCCGGGATGATAGGGGGAGGTGGGAAGGCCACCCTCGTCTTCATAGCCGTCAGACCTGGCTCGGGCCGGCTGGAGCTGGGGTATCTGCGGATCTGGGAGGTAAGGCTTCCAGCCAGGACCTTCGAGATCATCGTCAGGGTCCTGCCCCCTAGAACGAGCGATGCCTCTCGTCCAGATGCTCCATGAGGTTGAGCAGGTCGAGACGGGTCACGAGGCCCGCGATGCGCCGGCGGTCATCCTCCCTCACCACCATGACCCTGGATATTTGCTGCCTCTCCATGAGGTCATAGGCCTCCAGGGCGGTCATTCCTTCGCTGACGGTCTCGAAATGGAACGTCGCTATCTCCCCCACCTTGCCATTGCCGTCCTTTACCTCCATCAGCCTCTGGGAGGACAGTACCCCGACCAATGACCCATCGCTGCCTTGCACTGGGTAGAGGAAATGGGGGGACCTCCGGGCAAGCTCCTGGGCCTGGCTCACAGAATCGTCGGCCCTTAGCATTATGAGGGCCTTGGTCATGACCTCGGAGATCTTGATCCGGCTCAGGGTGGAGAGGTCGTAACGGAAGCTACTCTTGGCGATCTGGTTGGAATACAGGCTGTAGTTGCCGGTGGCGATGTAGCTCACCGCCGAGGCGATCATTATGGGGATGAGGGCGTTGAACCCCCCCACCATCTCCGTCACCAGGACGGAGGCGGCGATGGGCGCCTTCATGATGCCCCCCATCATCGCCCCCATGCCCGCGAGCACGAAGAGCGTGAACGGCTGCAGCCCGAAGAGCGATGCCATGATGCCCCCGGCGCATCCGCCGATGAGCAGCAGCGGGAAGAAGACCCCACCAGAACCGCCAGAACCCAGGGTGAAGGAGGTCGCCAGCATCTTGGCCACCATGATCACCAGGAGCACGTCCATCGCCACCAGCGAGCCCTGCAGTAGACCCTCGATGCTGGCGGAGCTGAGCCCGAGGCCCTCAGGGACGAAAAGGCCGATGCAGCCCACTACCAGGCCACCGATGGCCGCCGTGGCATAGAGCGGAAGGCCGGACTCCTTGAAGACCTTGCCGACCCTCCTCATCAAGGTGACGAAGGCCACCCCGATGACCCCGACGATGAGCCCGATGGCGATGACGAAGGCCATGCTCACCAGGTCTATGGTGAGCGGCACCTCCGCGCCCTCGAACAAGGGGTTGTACCCGCCGAAGGGGGCGAAGATGAGGTACGAAACCACGCTTGCGATGACCCCAGGGATGGCGGCGCTGCTCTCCAGGTCGTTCTTGTAGGGCACCTCGATGGCGAAGATGGCTGAGCCCAGGGGGGCCCGGAACACCGCCGACAGGCCCGCGGCCATGCCGGCGATGACCACTATGCGCATATCCGAACGCTTCAGGCGCAGGCGCGTGCCTATTAACGAGGCAAGGCCGCCAGATATCTGCGAGACCGCCCCCTCCGTCCCGGCGCTGCCACCTGAGCCAATCGTAAGGACCGAGGCAGCCATTTTTACTGGGGCCACCTTGGGGGACATCCGGCCGCCCTCCATATGGATGGACTCGATGACGTTGTCGGTCCCGCCGCCCACGGCCTCCGGCTCGAACTTCTGCGCCACCCAGCCCGCCGCCAGGCCCCCGGCCGCGGGGATGAAGATCAGGAGCAGCCACGGCCATGAGGACGTCCCCCCGACCAGGGCGATCATGCCCTCGAGCAGTATCTGGAATAGCATGGCGCCCAGGCCGGCCACCACACCAATCAGGATGCTCAGGGGCACCCACTTTCTCAGATATTCCTTGAAATCGACGGTTACGAACTGCCTGTAGGCCTTCTGCGAGGCCGCATCGGCCTCCTTAAGGCCCTTCCTCGTCCATTTCCCCGCAGAGCTCATGTCGCATGCTCCGATGTGATGGGTCCCCGCTAGCCTAGCGTCGAACCATCTGGTTCATGCAATGACCGAGAAGGGCTTAGGCTTTCCCATCAGTTCCGGGTGGCCCTCATTGGCTCGTCGCGTCCGCCAGCAGCTCGGCCAGATCCATTACCTTGATGTCCGAGCCGATCTGCTTCGCGCCCTGCTGCAGGTTGAGCACGCAGAAGGGGCAGGTGGTGATGATGCGCTCCGCGCCGGTGTCCAGGGCCTCCTGGACGCGCTTGGCGGCGATGTTCACCGCGAACTCGTTGAACTGCGACTTGTAGCCGCCGCCGGCGCCGCAGCAGTGTGAGCTCATGCGGTTGTACTGCATCTCCACCAGCTCGATGCCCGGCACGGCCTTGATGACCTCGCGCGGCACCTCGAACACACCCGCGTGCCGGCCCAGGTGGCAGGGGTCGTGGTAGGTGACCTTGGCCTTGACCTCCTTGGTGAACTTGACCTTCTTCTCCTTGATGAGCTTGAGCGCGTACTGGGAGAAATGGTAGACCTCGAATGACGGCCTCGAGTAGAAGCGCTTGTAGTCGTGGAGGGTGGTCTTGTAGCAGCCGGCGCAGGCGGTGACCATGGACCTGGCGCCCATCTTCTCCGTCTGCCTGACGTTGTTCTCGGCGAAGTCCCGGGAGGCCTTGGTC